>JAFGCG010000009.1 GCA_016932715.1 Anaerolineales bacterium | reverse complement strand
GTTGAATTTACACATCAAAACCAAGGCACATTTTGCTTAAAGAGCGACTGAAGTCGCTACTACAAACTGAATCTGTGATTTACTGAAATTAGTGAGTCGCATTCAGCAATGCCTGTGTGTGCTCACTCCCTTGACCATGATTCAGCCATGTCATTGCCTTGACGACTAACACGGAGGGGTTGACTGGCTTCACCAGGCACTCATCCACACCTTCATGGTTCGCTTCCACGATTTCATCGACCGTGTTGGCGGTGATCAGCATCAGGATCGGTCCGCGGCTGGCTGCCCGCAGCCCCATTAATAGCGAGGCGCGCTCAGGCTTCGACAACTTCAGGTCGATCAGCATCAAAGAGGGACCGACGAGCCGGGCGCTTTGCAGGGCATCCGAGATGTTCGATTCAGAGAGGACTATACAATTCTTCTGACTGAAGAGTGCATCCCAGGCTGTAATGTTGCGCTGCTGATCACTAATGATCAGCACAGTATGGAGGGGGACTGTATCTACGTCAGTTTTCCAGATAACCATTACGGCACAGTCTTTTCTTCTGACACAATTACTTGACGGGAAATCATACGACATGTTACACTCGGAAACGTTACAATTTCGTTAGAAAGGAGGCGCACGACTGATGATAATCAACACGATCCAGTTCCGCGGTAAAGCGTTCATCACCAAAAGCGGTGGTGTTGATTTTGATTCGCGGAGTGCGCCTGCTCATCGTTAAGTTACACGCAATGTAATCAAACGTCAGCCACGGTGCACTCGCCCGTGGCTGTTTTTTTGCCGGATGCAGCCATGGGTAACGCCTGTGGCTGTTTGTGTTTTTGTAGAAATCATTTTTCGGAGGCAATATGTTCGACATTCAAACCCAATTGTTCGAAGGACAGGATATCCGCTTTGGGCCCATCGATCATGAAAAGGACCCGGAGATCGAATCCAGATGGACGCATGATTCCGAGTTCATGCGCCTGATGGAGACAAGTCCCGCGCGACCGATGTCCGCTGCCATGCTCAGGAAGCAATATGAAAAACTCGAAAAACAGGTGGAGGAGGATAAGAACCTTTACCACTTCATGATCCGCGCCAGGGCAGATGATCGCCTGATCGGCAAGGCTTCCGTCCAGCGGATCGAATGGGCGAATGGTAATGGCTGCCTCCAGATTGGCATCGGCGCGGCAGAGGACCGGGGGAAAGGCTATGGCACGCAGGCTTTGCGCATGCTGCTGCGCTTCGCATTTGCCGAGCTGAATTTGTTCCGTGTGAGCGCCTATGTGCCCGAGTACAACCTGGCTGCCATTGCCCTGATGCAGAAGTTTGGTTTCGTGCAGGAGGTTTGCCGGCGCAAGGCACTGGAGCGCGACGGCCGCCGCTGGGACCTTTACCTCTTCGGCTTGCTGAACGACGACTGGCGGGATCAGGCTAAGGGATAGGAGGAAGCGATGAAAGATCTGTTTCGCGGAGAGCTTGTCCGCTTTACATTTGAAGAACCCGAGACACGCGCCAAAGCAGATGTCCGCTGGCAGCGCGATTCGGAGTTCGTTCGTCTTGCAGACAGCGATCCCTGTCAGTTGTCTTCTGAGAAGAAGATCAGGGAATGGTTTGACAAGCAGGCGGAGGACGGACCGCAGCCCAAACGATATTCGTTTTCGGTCCGCACTCTGGCTGAGGACAGGTATATCGGTTTCCTGGGCTTGTGGGTCGACCTGATCCACAGCGAAGCCTGGGTGGGGCTGGGCATCGGCGAGCGTGAGTTTTGGAGCCACGGCTATGGCACAGACATGATGAAGCTCTGCCTGCAATATGTTTTCACTGAACTAGGCGTGGAACGGCTGTCGCTCGGTCTGCATGAATACAATCCGCGTGCTCTGCGGTCCTATGAGAAATGTGGCTTCCGGCTGGAGGGCCGCACCCGCAAGGATGTGCTGCGCGAAGGCCGGCGCACCGATACGCTTTGGATGGGCATCCTGCGCGAGGAATGGCTGCAGATGCAAAATGGAGGTCAAAAATGAAGGATATTTTTACAGGCAAGTTTGTGCGCTTATCGGCGTTCGACCCTGAGGAAATGAGCAAGGCGTTTGCGCGCTGGAGCCTGAATTCCGAGTATTTCCGCCTGCTGAATTCATCCGCACGGCCCATGAAGTCTGCGAAAAGCGAAGCCAAATGGATGGAGGAGGAAGTGGCAGAGATGTCGCTCGCAAGTTATTTTTTCAGCATCCGCACGCTCACTGACGCCAAGCTGATCGGTGAACTGGGCCTGGAGGTGGTGAACTGGTCCGGGCGCGAGGCGTTTGTCGGGCTGGGGATTGGCGAGACCGAGTATTGGGGCAGAGGCTATGGCACGGATATCATGAATGTCCTCCTGCGCTATGCCTTTACCGAGCTCAACCTGAAGCGCGTCACATTGACCGTTTTCGAATATAACCCGCGTGCCATCCGCTCCTACGAGAAAGTGGGCTTCCGCCACGAAGGACAGGTGCGCAAAGCTTTGAACCGCGAGGGACGCCGCTGGAATGCAGTTTACATGGGCATCCTGCGCGCAGAATGGCTGGAACAAAATGGATACCAAACTACAAATGAATGAAACAATTCTCGACCCAAACCTGAAACTGCGTCTGGCTCAGTGGACAGATCTGAAGCCTGTCGCTCAATTGATCCTCGACGTTTGCACCGCCGACGGCGACCCGACGGTCGCGGTCACACCGGAGGAACTCGAGCGCGAGTGGAAATCTCCGGGCTTCGAGCTCGAGAGGGATGCCTGGGTTGTGGAAACCGCCGACGGGCGCGTGGTCGGCTATGAGGAATTCACTGAGCGACACGCTCACGCTTCCCTGATGGGGGATGGGTATGTGCATCCCGAATATCAGGGGCTTGGCATAGGCACAGCCATGCTGCGGACCTTGGAAGCCCGGGCGCGCGCAGAAATGAAGCTTGCCGAACCGGACCTGCGTGTGTTCATTCGCAGTGTCATGATAGCTGGCGATACGGTCGCGCGGCAAGTGCATGAGGCGGAAGGTTATCGCCCGATCCGTTTTTCATGGCATATGGAAATCAAGCTGGATGAGGCGCCGCCTCTCCCTGCCTGGCCGGATGGGATCGAACTGCGGCCCTTCGTGAAGGAGCAGCATGACCAGGCGGTCTTCGAAGCGCATGAAGAAGCCTTCAGCGATCACTGGGGTCACGCGCCCGGGACGTTCGAATACTGGCAGCACAACCTATCGGGTCATGATGACCTTGACCCAACGTTGTGGTTCATTGCCTGGGATGTCCGCTCCGCAGAGATCGCGGGCTATTGCCTGTGTCGCTACCGCATGGGAACGGGCTGGGTCAGTATACTGGGCGTCCGCCGCCTCTGGCGGAAACGCGGGCTGGGAGAAGCTTTGCTGCTTCACTCCTTTGGCGAGTTTTACAGGCGTGGGATGAAGACCATCGGTCTCGGCGTGGATGCGCAGAATCCCACTGGCGCCACCCGCCTGTATCAAAAGGCCGGCATGTACGTCGCCGCGGAATATGTCATCTATGAAAAAGAACTGCGCCCGGGCCGCGAGCCTGTGGGGCAGGCAGAATAGGAAAAACCATGAACACCTATCCACAGGAAAAACTAAAAATTTCGCTTCCCGCAGGATTCACCGTTCGCGGAGCGCGCCTGGAAGACGTTGAGCCTGCGCTCGAACTATATAACGCCTGGTCGCAATCTGTCATTCAGGAGGATGAGATCACGGACGCGAATGCCATTCGCAACGAGTGGAAGTCTCCGGGTTTTGACCCGGCTGACGACATTCGTCTGGTCTTTGCACCGAATGGAGAAATGGCGGGTTACATCGAAGTGTGGACCACCGCCAAACCACCGGTTCACCCGTGGATCTGGGGCCGCGTCCATCCCAGGTATGAGGGTCTGGGCATCGGTACGTGGATGCTCCAATGGAGTGAGGAACGCGCTGCACAGGTGCTCCAGCGTGTGCCGGCCGGGCTGCGCTTCGCGCCGCATGTTGGCATCTTCAGCAAGGCGGAAAAGTCCAGGAAGCTGTTCGAGGATATGGGCTACCGGTACATCCGCAGTTCGTATCAAATGAGGATCGAGATGGAGGCTCCCGTCCCCGAACCGGTCTGGCCCGCAGGTATCACTCTCCGCACCTATAACCCTGAGACAGATGCAGAAACGGTCTATCGCGCCGAGGTCGATTCGTTCCGGGATCATTTCGGGTTTACGGAACAGCCCTTCGAAGAGGGCTTCGAACGTTTCAAACATTTCCAGATCGAATACGAAGGCTTCGATCCAACCCTGTTGTTCCTGGCGATGGACGGAGAGGAAGTTGCCGGTATCAACATCTGCCGGCCTCATTCCTACGACGACCCGCATCTCGGGTGGGTCGATACCCTGGGTGTGCGCCGCCCCTGGCGCAAGCGCGGCATCGGTCTGGCGCTGCTGCGGCATTCATTCAACGAGTTCTATCGTCGCGGCTACCGTAAGGCAGGCCTTGGCGTGGATGCTCAGAATCTGACCGGCGCCCTGCGCCTCTATGAGAATGCCGGCATGCACATTTACCATGCCTTCGATCGTTATGAGAAAGAGTTGCGTGCGGGCACGGAAATCAGTGTACAATCCCTCTAGCCAAATAGTCTTGCGAAGGCTTCGCGAAGCACCCCCGAAGGGGGCTAGCCTTCGCAAGACTGCCCCAAACCAATTCACAAGGAGTACAGTACACATGAATATCCGTTGTGCTTTTTGTCAGACCCCCTACACGCTCAGCCGCATGGACATGCTCGATGCCTTGCAGGAGATGGATGCAAGGAAGCTGACCCACCACGACGCGCATTGCCCGCGCTGCAGACGCGCCACCCAGATCCCCCGCCAGCGCATGGAAATGTTCATGCCAAACTGGAGAGAGGAACTGAAGGCATTCGAAGCGGAGATGAAGGAGCACCCGCAACAGGAAGCGCCTCTTCCCACGCATGAGCCTGCCCCCGTTGCTCCAACGGCCTCCACGCCTGCGCCGAAAACCGTCCAGCCGAAAAAGCCGGCAGCCAAGCCGAAAGCTGCAAAGCCCGCGCCGAAGACATCTTCCACCAAAGGGAAGGCGCCTGCCGCGAAAGCCAAAAAACCTGCGGCAACCACTACCGCGTCGAAGGGAAAGAAGACCACCAAGAAACGCAAATGACCATCAAAGCCGTCTTCTTCGACCTCGGCGGGGTGATCCTCCGCACAGAGTTTCAGGCGCCGCGCCAGCGACTCGCGGACCGTCTCGGCATGGACTATGATGACCTGATCAAGCTCGTCTTTGGCAGCGGGACAAGCGATCGGGCATCTATCGGCGAGATCAGCGCAGAGGAACATTGGGCGTTCGTCCTGCAGCGATTGAAACAGCCAGCCTCTGAGCTGGCAGCCATCCGCGCGGAATTCTTCGCCGGAGACATCCTCGACCGTACCCTGCTCGATACCATCCGGTCGCTGCGCGGCAAATATAAGACAGGCCTCATCTCGAACGCCTGGGGCGACCTGCGCGATTATATCGTCCGGGAAAAATTTGACGATGCCTTCGACGCGCTGATCATCTCGGCGGAGGTGGGCGTGATGAAGCCCGCAGCGAAGATCTACCAGCTTGCGCTGGAGCAGCTCGGGGTGCGTCCGAGCGAGGCCGTCTTCGTGGACGACTTCGAGGAAAACATCGCAGGCTGTGAAAAAGTCGGCATCAAGGGCATCCATTTCAAAGATCCCGAAACCGCTTTGCAGCAGCTCAAAGAAATTTTATCCACACGATTTGCTTAGCAAATCGTGCTTCGCTAGTAACAGCGATTGTCCGTGCAAGTGGGGTGCGCGGGCATGCCCCGTCCCTTCCAGACAATCGCCCGACAGGATACATGATGTTCACCAAGCAACAGACCATTTTGCGTGATCTGGGCAATGGCCTGATCATGCGTCGTTCGACATCTGAAGACGCCGAAGCCCTGGCGGAATTCAACGGCCGGATCCATGGCGAGAACGAAGCGGATAGACAACGCGTCGCCGCCTGGACGCGTGACCTGCTGGCGCGCCCGCACCCAACATTCAACGCCGACAATTTCACCATTGTCGAAGAGACCGCCACAAGACGGATTGTTTCCTCCCTTTGCCTGATCCCACAGACCTGGAGCTATGAAGGCATCGCATTTGGTGTGGGTCGCCCTGAATTGGTCGCGACGCTGCCCGAATTTCGGGACCGCGGGCTCGTGCGCCTCCAATTCGAGGAAATCCACAAGTGGTGTGTTGAGCGCGGGTTGCCTGTGCAGATCATTACAGGGATTCCGTATTATTATCGACTGTTTGGTTACGAGATGGCGCTGGATCTGGACGGCGGACGAACTGGTTATGAAGTGAACGTTCCCAGGTTGAAAGATGGAGAGACCGAGTCCTTTTGTTTTCGTCGTGCTGGCGAAAGCGATATCCCATTCATCATGGAAATGTATATGGTTTCTACCTCTCGCAGCATGATCTCGGCTGTGCAGGATGAAGCCCTATGGAAATATGAACTCAGCGGACGCTCGAAAGATAGTATTCACGGGAAAGACATCGAAATCATCGAGCACATGGAAACCCACGAGCCTGTCGGCTTGCTTGTGCGCACTCATGTTCTCGGGAACCATGCACTGATGTATGAACTCAAACCTGGCATATCCTGGCTGGAAGTGACGCCGGGGGTGGTACGTTATCTCTGGAATGTTGCGAAGCAAATGCCGGCGGAGGCTGGCAAAACTCAGTCCAGTTTTACATTTCTTCTCGGCGCAGATCATCCCGTATATCAAGCAATGGGTGACGATTTGCCAGGAGTCCGCAAACCCTATGCCTATTTCATGCGCGTCGCCGATCTGATCGGTTTTATCCGTTTGATTGCTCCCGCGCTGGAACAGCGCCTGGCAGCCTCGCTTGCGCCGGGATACAGCGGTGAACTGAAGATCAGCTTCTATAACCGCGGCATGCATTTGCTTTTCGATAAAGGCAGATTGGTGCTGGTTGAGGCATGGAAGCCATCTCCCAGCGAAGGGGGCAACGCTGCTTTTCCCGCTCTGACCTTTTTACAGGTCCTTTTCGGATACCGTTCCTTTGCGGAGTTGCATCAATCCTTTGCAGATTGCTGGTGGAAGACGGAAAAAGACCGGGCTTTGATCGATATTCTGTTCCCGAAAAAGCTGTCGCATGTTAGCGGTATGGCGTAGAACCATCAAAAAACAAGCGGTTTGGAGATGAAGGTATCACCCAGTTAGCCGGTGTGGGCTATCCGCTAATCTACGCCAATCTGCGCGAACAGGGTTTGGAGTAGCGAATGGCGCTACAGCGCCGCGCGGGCCCGTTCCCGCATGAACTCTGCAAAGGTAGATATGCTTTCCAAATTAAAGTTAAACGCCAGGTTCGTTTATCTGTTTATTGAATTCAGTGCATCGGCTTTCTTTTCGATGATGTTCGTCACCACATCGTTGTACGAAGCGACAGTTGCCGGATTGACGCCCGTCCAGCTGATTCTCGTCGGTACGGCGCTCGAAATATCGGCGTTCGTGTTCGAAGTGCCCACCGGCATTGTCGCGGATGTCTATTCGCGCAGGTTGTCCATCATTATCGGCTACCTGTTGATGGGGCTGGGTTTTCTGGTGGAGGGTTTCTTTCCCGCGTTCCTGCCCATTCTGCTGGCGCAGGTCATCTGGGGCCTGGGCTACACCTTCACCTCCGGCGCGACCCAGGCCTGGATCAGCGATGAGATCGGCGAAGACGATGCCAACAGACTTTTCCTGCGCGGCACGCAGGTAGGGTTGTTCGCTTCTCTGCTTGGCATGGCAGGCGCCACACTTGTCGGCGCGAGGGATGTCGCGCTGCCCATTCAAGTCGGTGCCGCGGGTGTGATGTCGATCGGCATCCTGCTCATGCTGATCATGCCTGAGACGGGTTTTCATCCCACGCCGCGCGAAGATCGGGATACGTGGCAGCACATGTGGCACACCTTCAAACAGGGGGTGGACGCCGTTCGCTCCCGGCCGCGGCTCATGAACATCGTTTTCATTGGCTTGTTCTATGGTCTGTACAGCGAGGGTTTCGACCGTCTCTGGGTGAAACATCTGCTGGACAATTTCGAACTGCCGGTTCTTTTGGGGGATAATCAGGTTGCATTCTTTGCAGCATTACGAGTCATAGCTACGGTTCTTACCATCCTGATGGTTCGCCTGGTGGAAAAGCGCGTCGATTCGACGAGTCCGCTGGCGATCGGGCGCCTGGTGCTCCTGGTGACCGCGGCGATTTCTGCTGCGCTGGTTGGATTTGCGCTCTCGCCTCTTCTTTTCCTCAGCCTGAGCCTGTATCTCGTGATCAGTGTTTTGCGGAACGTTCAGATCCCGCTGCAAACCGCCTGGATCAATCAGAAACTGGATTCGCAGGTCCGCGCCACGGTCCATTCGATGTTTGGGCAGGTGGACGCTGTCGGCCAGGTGCTGGGCGGACCGCTCGTCGCCGTGATCGCCTCCGTCGGTTCGGCGGTCGCTTCGCTCGTGACCTCGGGCTTGCTCCTGACCCCCGCGCTGTTCTTCATCGAACGCGCCAACTCGCAGTCCAGGGATGAGGCGGAGGCGGCAGCGGAACTGGCTCCCACTGATTAGTCAGGATGGTTTAGTAAAGAAGAACCATGCTTATAGAAACATGGTCTCTTTTAATAGCCTGGCATCATGGATTGATATTGCCGATCACATTTCCATCGGCATCCGTTTTGAGCAGGCCCTTGCTTGCATCCAGCAAAACCAGTGGATTGCCCCACGGGTCTGCGAGGATGACGCAGCGCCCGATCTGGATATCAAACGGCGGGACGATCACCTTGCCGCCAGCCTGTTCAATAAACGCCGCCGCTTCATCGGCCGAGTCGACGAGCAGGTCAACTTCCCGTCTCTGATCCTCTGTCTGAAGCAGGAGTTCGGCCTCCGATTCGGGCAAACGCAGGCCGGCGGCGGTTGCCGTGCGCCAGATCAATTCATGACCCAGGCGGTCGCGATAGAACGACAGCCCCGCTTCGAGGTCAGGGACATACAGACGGACACAATCTACTTTGCGAATGAGCGCCATAGTCTATTTCAATTCTCTTTTCAGGCTTGCAACGAGCGCGGGTCGAATTGGGCAGCTTCTTCGATCAGCTGTTTCAGATAATCCCAGGGTGCCTCATCGTACGATTTGAGCCTGAGATATCGTTTATATTTCCGAGTTCCCTCGAACAGGCCGCGCGGTTCGGATAAGAATGTCCCATGGATAAATGCCAGACGGACGTGATCCGTGTGGATTTCGATCTGGCAGATCCCCGCACTGACGATGCCCCCGCCTCCTTCGTGGACGTAGCTCAAGCCTCCCCAGCGAATGGTCTCCGCCGCATCCGGAACAATGGAGGCAATGACATTCCTCAATTCCAAAACGATATCCTGCAAATGTGAAGGCTTGTGCTGAAGAAAGGTCTCGATCCGATGGATGGGGAGCATTATTTGCCTCTGTACACTTTCAGCAATTCGACTTGTGCCTGTGGAGCAAAAACCAGCACATTGTCCTGGATATGCTGTAAATGTTCCGCGACTGTTCGTTCATCGATCCCGGGTGGTGCATAGACGGTGAAAATCACATTCCGGGTAGCCGGCGTGATCTGTGTGCGCTGGTCGGGTCCATAGACGATGCTCGAAATGACGCCTTTCTGATCGCTGATCATCATATCGCCAGGTTTGAGCACCTGTTCTTCTCCGCGCAGGAGCGTATATTGTTCCGTCCCGGCTGCCACATTCAACGTGAGGGGGAGTTGGACCATATCCAGATCATGACCCGCAGTCAGCAGCATATCCTGCATTTCTGCCATGAACATCGCCTCGACCAGGGCAGCCACGCTTGGGATGGATTTTCCCTTCGACACGATCGACTCGAGCTGCAGCTGGATATGATAGGTCTTTTTGAACTGGCGATAGTATTCGCTGTAGGCGTGCAAAACGGGATGGCTCGCAATCGCAGCGCGATCCTGCCCGGCAAACTGGAGGCGCAGTCGCTCCTCCAGCGCGAGTTTTTGGCTCTCCAGGGCGGCGTGATGGGCAGGGTTGGAGACAGCACGCATTACCAGTACGCCGGCATGCGCTTCGGGATAAGTGGACTTCCATGCAGGTGTGAGTTCGAACATTCGATGTATCTCCGCTCAATTGTGCGCTTATTGCACCGTGATCTGTGTGTAGACCGGGTATTGATTTCCATCCAGGTCCTCGATGATGAAACCGACCACATATTCACCTTGCGCGGCGTAGAGTTGTTCCCAGGTAAATGGATCTGCACCGAAGGTCAGGGTCCCACCGTTTTCATAAACGATCTGCGTTCCGCCCGAGGAGGTCGGTTCGAACCATTTTTCGAGAACGGTAAACGTGTCACCCGCCTGCGGGGTGATTTCGCGCGGCGCGCCTGTTTCGCCCTCACCGGTGATGCCAAAGATCTGTACGAGATGCCCGTTCTGGAAATACAGGCTGGCATTGACCGATTCACCCGACTCTGCGAAAGTATAAATCCCGTCAACCTCGTAGACGGCTTCGTCGGAGCTTGCGCCAAAGGTTTGGGGCGTGAAGAGGGCGGTGGTGCTGTTCTGACCGTCGTTGATGCCGAAGACGATCGGGTCCCACTCGAAGGAGAGGGTGAAGTCGCTGCTCCAGACGGGGTAATAGACTCCGCTCAACTGGCGCGTTTCCTCGCTTTCGAGATAGTCGGTATCCAGCACCGCGATGGAATTGGAGGCTGGGTCCAGGTAGCCCACGAACAGGTAGATATGTCCGACGTTCTCTCCGCTGACATCCACGCTCAAGCGGACGGGTTGACCGGGCGCCGCGACCTGACTGGAGGCGGTGACTTCCGAAACGCTGATATCCCCCTGTCCCGGAGCACGGACGGTGAATCCGCTGCCGGGCACGACCGCTTCACGCGTCTGCGGCTCGAACCCCCGGTCCATGTAATGAAATGCCAGGAAGTCATCCCACAACGATTCGGCGGCGAACCGGTTCGCGATGGCGGTATAAGACTGAGGTCCCGCGAGAGGCGAGGAGTAAAGGGTTGAGTTGGGGAAGTAGATCGCCAGACCGGTCGAGCCTTTTTTCCCGGAGCCGTGCCTTTCGGCAATGACCGTGCGTCCCAGGTCGGAGAGCAATTGCCCGGCGGCTTGTTTCACATCCGGGTTGGAGGTGTTGTTCGCCAGCAAGGCCGCAAAGTGACCGAGATCGATGTAGGCGGGAGGTACCTCGCGCCCGAAGATGCTTGTGTACGACTGGGCATATCGGCGGGCTTCCGCCACCAGCTGTTGATCTTCGTTCTGCAGCGCGAACGCAAAGTTGTTCGCGCTCTGCATGAGCGCCGGCAGTCCTTCGAGATCGATCGCCGAAATGGTGATGTTCTGTTCCATCTGGGCGATGACCTGCTCTGCGGAACTGGTGTAGCCGCCAAAGATCCCGCCGAGCGGCGAGCCCTGGCTCAGAAAATCAGCGCGCGCTGCAGGGTCGGCAATGCGCTGGTCGTCTGCGATATAACTTTGCACGATCAATCCGCTCAACTGCGCCGCGTCCATATCGGGGTTCGTGACGAGATCGCCGAGGAAGGAGGCGTATGCCCAGCCGAGTGCTGGTTCTGTTTCTTCGGAAGCGACGGCATAGCGCGCGTGGGGCTGGAGCGCCGCCATGACCTCCAGCTGCGCCATGAGACAGGCGTCCATGCCGATGATCTCGAACTGATCGATGCCCGCCGCCTCCCGGCTGGCGCGCAGCGCTTCATCCAGCTCCATCAGGTAAATATGATTGCCCAGGCGCGCGACCATCGGCGCCCGCGACGAATCCGAACCCTGGTGCGACGGATCGCTCCAGCCGCCGGGCCAGCCCATGCCGTGATCGGAAAGGATCAGCACATATTTATCGGCCGGGAAGTTCGCGACCGACCATTGGACAAAATCCACAAGGGATGCCCCGTCCGCCATGTTGACTTCGCCAAGCTCCTCCGCAATCTGTGAGTTGACGGCATTGAGATCGCTGTCCTGCGTCACATAATAACGCCGCGTGCCCGTCCAGTTCCCGTCGCCCTGATAGGCGCCGGCAAAGCGGTCGATCTGGGCGACGATGTTCACCCGGTCGCTGGAGCCGACGCGTTCGGCTTCGTTCAGATCTACATAGATATCCTTCTCGAGGATCTTGTCGTCGGCATCCTGGTAGAGCATGACCGTCCAGGTCTGACCGGAACCGGAAGCAGCTACCGGCGGCGTGAAATTCGAAACCGGAGCGGAAAACGAATCAGCGGGTTCCTGCGCCTGCTCGAACGGCTGGTCTGCACCCTGATCTGTGAGATCAACTTGTCCATTGTTGAAAAACAGAAACAGTGCCACAATGATGAGGATGACCACGATCGAGCCGCAGCCGCCGGCCTGTTTGCCGCGGGTTGAAAAGCCTCCACCGGAGGGACGCTGGAATCCACCGCCTCCGCTTTGACCTCCACCGGTCTCGCGCTGAGGTGCCTCGGCGCGCCCGGTCGGCGGGGCCCCTTTACGACGACGTTGTGCTTCGATGATTTTTTTATTCATTCAATTCTCCTTTGTCTTTCCTTCCTACCCGCCTCGACGACTCACGATACGACATCCAGTGATGGATTGCACTTTTGATTCATTATAATACTTTCGCTTTTTTATGTTTTGTTTCCCCACGCTGCAAATTCGTAATTGAATGTGTGTTACTGCATTACAGGATCCCTGCCAAAAGGATCGCCATGACGATGCACAGAAAAAATGCTATTCCGCCGAGCAGGATGCCCGCAGCCGCTGCGACGAAGACAGCCGGAACCTGATACCAGTTGAATTTTGTGATCAGGAGGCTGGTAAACCACCCGGCGAATATGCCGGCAAGGATCATTGATACTCCCTGGCAGGCAAGCGAAATGCCCATGGCAGTGCCTCCCTGCCTTCCGCTGAAGCCATTGAGGGCGACCATTTCGAAAAAGATGGAAAGCGGTACAAGGACAATGAGTGGCGGGATCGTTAGAATGGCTGCAATGACAGCAGGGATTTTGCTGGTCATATTTCTCTCCGGGTGCATGGAGAATGCTTTAAGAGAGTGTTTAATAACTCACCACGAAGGACACGAAGATGCACGAAGGCTTGAAAAAACACGAAAAAATCCGTGTGAATCTGTGCAATCCGTGGCTGTATCTTGTCCAAAGAAATAAGTCAACCATGTCTCAACGGAATTTCAAAACACTCTCTTAAGCAGGCGTGGCTATTGGGGACCCAGGAATCTATCCCCATTGAAATGGATCATGTGCGAAGGCATTTCTGCTATCCAGACTTCTGTGTCCCAGGCAATATCATTCGCGTATTTTTTGTACGTAGTAAAGTCCAGAAAAGCCGTTACATAGATTTTGCCTGTTTTGCACTTTTCAAAGAGTTTCCCAAGTTCCATTTGGCGTTTTGGCGAAACAGGACCATGGGTGGTTACAGCCTCAATTAAGAATAGCCACTTCCTTTTTGGATCATACAAAATTACATCAGGAAATTTGTCATGTTGTGAAACAGGAATTCCAAGCCTGGTAAAGGCAGCTTCGTCAAGTATCAAAGTCTTATTTGCAGTATCGCCTAAATAGATAAGTTTTGCGCCTGGTGCAAAACGCGGACCGAATTCTTCTACAATAGCAACCTCAAGCTTATTGTGCCTGCCGGGCGACAGTTTGTAGACCTTTCCCTCTGCAATCTGTAATGGAATCTTTGTTTGTTCTTTGGCTTTTTGGTAAACATCCAGCAATCTTCCTTGCTGGTCAACAAAATTCTTGCTTTTTACTTTCCATTGCGATGTGCCATAAGATCGAATTGCGTCCAAAACCAGATCAGAGAGCACATAATTATTCAAGCCACTGTTCGTGGGACGTTCCGGGTCGTCCACATTGCGAATCACAATTCCTGCCTGTTCAAACTGATGTAAGACTCTTCGCCGAATCGTTTCTCTGCTGTTTTCTGCATATTCACGCCCATATCTTCGTTTGATCTCACCCAGGATATCATGGACGCGCAAGCTCTCGCTTTTGGCGTTTTTCCATGGTGTGCTCTCAGATAATTGTGCGAGCGTTAATAACGTTAGAGCGGAAATCTCGTTTTGTTGCGCGGAAGGTAGACCAAGCACCTCCAAAATTCCCTGTGCCTGTTCGATTTTTCCCATTGTTATTCTTGTCTCCTGTATCATTGGAAATTCTTCAGTGAGAAGATTGGACTCCCAAAGTGTGGAGAAAATGATGCTTTCGATTTTCTCCTGTGTATCTGCCTGTGTCTTATGAATTTTCTCGCCAATATTTTTTATCACTATTAGTGGAGGAATTGGCATTATCCGTAATTCTGCCGCGTTAACCTGGGTATTTCCATTCACAATCCTAAAATAGCGGTCGATGATTGCGCTATTCAAAAGCGCAGAAAGTCCAATTGTCTCGGAATTGGAAAGCGCCCCTTTTTTTTTGAAAATCACGTTCAAATGATTTTCGAAACCAATTTGCTCAAAATCAAATTTCTCTCCAATGAATGGCGCAGAAACGAGGCGTCGTTTATCTTCTTTCGCGCTGAACCGACGCGATAACACATAGTTTGCATTCGGCAGAAGCAGGGATGGGTCGTTTACTGAAATTGCTTGTGGTTTATCGAAGCGATCAAGAGGAAATTTGACTTGATATGGTTTGACATTTTGCATCCAAAGCAAGGGAACAGTACCATTGCCTGCTTTGGCTTGTTTTTTTAACAATTCTTTTGCTCGAAATGGAACAACTCGCCCGGTCGAAACTTGATACCCATATTTCTCAAGTGAACCATCCCATTTGTCAACTGCATCCAATATTTGTTCATCGAGAATACCTGTTGGAAGACGAAAAAGAAGTAATCCATCATGGTCGTTTAGAAAATGATTGAAAGAAACCTGTCGAGAGATGTTCTCATCTTCCAAACCCTTATCATCTTTGGATGAAGAGATATTTACATGTCCTGCCCAATAACGATTCTCCTGAGGTTGAGATGACTTTTCGAAAGAGAAAATCACGTTCTCTTGCAGCACTTCATCGCCTTTGAAAACATCGTTGCGTGATTGGAATACATGAACTGAAAGTGGGGTTACATCTTTAAGCAGATCGCGGCGAAATTCGGAGAAATACACACCAGAACAAAAACTCCGCGGGACGATAAAACAAGCTTTTCCTTGCGGCGAAAGCAATTTCGCTGAAAGCGCCATGAACAAAGTGTAAATGTTTGTATGTCCGTTGAGTTTTCCGTAAACAGCCTTTACACGCTTATCTTCAATGTTAAGTTTGAAATAGGGTGGATTGCTGATAACCTGATTGAAGCCCATGCCTCGTGTTTCATTTGAGCTAAATAAAGAGGGTTGCTCATCTGGCAAACAGGTAAGGATAAAATCTTCCTGAAACACCTGCCAGTGGATTTTGACGCCGCTCTTTTCTGCTTCTTTGCCTGCAAATCTCAACACCTCACGGCTTACTTCGCATAGTTCCTTATCTGTTTCGTAGGCAGTAATTGAGACTTCAAGTGGGCGTTTCTCGGCAATCAACCGTTCAATTACCGCACAAGCCAGCACCCCCGAACCAAGTGCAGGTTCCAGGAGGAGATCGCCATTCTTGATTTGCCCTAGTTGCTTTGCCATATATCGAGCAACGGAAGGAGGCGTAAGAAATTGACCATGTTTCTTGAGACTCTCCAACTCCTTTTTCTCAAGTACACGTTTACCCTGTTCATAACTGTAGGCAACTAAATCTGGAACTTCCATCGGTGAAATTATAGCACCCACTCTTTGATTTACATTAACCTCCCCCTTTGTCCAGTTGCGCGATTAGTTCGATGGTTTTATAGTTACATGGTTAGATAGTTCATAGTCAGGTAGTCGGGACCTGTGTGCTTTTTTACAACTACCAAACTACTAATCTACCAAACTACCAAACTAGGAGACTAACAAACTATGCATGGCTACGGCTGGTTTGCGTATATGCGTTCGGGGGACGAAAAGCCCAGGGTAACGAGAGAACTTTTATTGCGGGTCCTCACCTACGCGCGTGAATATTGGTGGCATATCGCCGGGATGCTCGTGACAATCTTGCTCACCACAGGCTTGTCCCTGCTCACGCCGCTCATCTTCCGCAACATGATCGATGTGGTCATCCCCGCCAGGGACACGAATCGGCTGATCCTGCTCGGCGCGGGGTTGCTGCTAATCCCGGCGGTGGTGGGCGGGATCAATGTCATTCAGCGGCGGTTGAACGCCACAGTCGGGGAAGGTGTGATCTATGATCTGCGCTCGGCGCTCTTTGCGCGGCTGCAGCGCATGTCCCTGCGTTTCTTCACGAACACCAAAGTCGGGGAATTGATGTCGCGCCTCAACAATGATGTGATCGGCGCGCAGAACGCCATCAGCAATACCATCGTCAGTATTGTGACCAACCTCATCGAAGCGATTGCCCTGTTTGCCGTGATGTTCAGCCTCGAATGGCGCCTGACCCTTGTCAGTGTGCTCATCCTGCCGCTCTTTGTGATCGCCGCGCGCAGACTCGGCACGGTCCTGCGCGATATTGCCCGCCAGGCGATGGAGATGAACGCGCAGATGAACGCGCATATGAACGAGACTCTCAATATCGGCGGGGCGCTGCTGGTCAAGTTGTTCGGACGCTCCTTCGAGGAGGAAAAACGCTTCCGGGAGCGCGCCGCCAACGTGCGCGATATCGGCGTCCGCCGGGCGGTGGTCGGCTCGACGTTCTTCGTCATCTTTGGTCTCGTCAGCGCGGTGGGCACGGCGCTGGTCTATGGCCTTGGTGGATACTTCGTCATCACCGACGTCTTCACCGTGGGAACCATCGTCGCGTTCGGCTCGTACCTGGGTCAACTCTATGGCGCCTTGCAGGGCCTGGCGGGCGCGCCGGTGGAGTTTTCCACGTCGATGGTCAGTTTCGAGCGCGTCTTCGAAGTCATCGATCTGCCGCTGGATATCGCCGAAAAGGAAAATGCGCCTGCCCTGCAGGATGTCAAAGGCGAACTCGAGTTTGAGGACGTCACGTTCAACTATCGCCTCGACGATTCCAAACTGCTCAAGGATGTCAAACGCTACGGGCGGATGGAAGACGTGGGCGCGGTCCTGTCGTTGGCAAAACCGACGACGGACGATGGACGACAGACCAAGACTGCCGGGAAAAATGGTCCATCGTCTATGGTCAGTGGTCAAGAAGATGGGAACGACTCAGACTCCGCCGAATCCGAATCCCGCGAAGCGTCCCAGGCGCGCGAGGTCGCTTTGGAGGGAATCTCCTTCCTGGCGCGCCCCGGACAGCTGGTCGCGCTGGTCGGTCCCTCCGGTGCCGGCAAGACAACCATGACCTATCTTATCCCGAGACTGTACGACCCCACCGACGGCGTGATCCGCATCGATGGGCATGACCTGCGCGAGGTGACGCTCGCCTCGCTCTCGGCTGTGATCGGCATGGTGACGCAGGAAACCTATCTCTTCCACGACACCATCCGCACGAACCTGACCTACGCCAAAATGGACGCGACGCAGGAGGAGATCGAGTCCGCGGCGCGGGCTGCGAACATCCACAACTTCATCATGGACCTGCCCGACCGCTATGACACGATCGTGGGGGAGCGCGGCTACCGTTTGAGCGGCGGCGAGAAGCAGCGTATCGCGCTGGCGCGCGTCATCCTCAAAGATCCGCAGATCCTCGTCCTCGACGAAGCCACCAGCCACCTCGACAGCGAATCCGAAGCCCTGATCCAGGATGCCCTGAAGCGTGTCATGGCAGGCTCTGCTTCGGCTGGGCCTCGCACGAGTATTGTGATCGCTCACCGCCTGTCCACGATCCTGGCAGCCGATCTGATTTTGGTGATGGACCGCGGCAGGATCGTCGAGCGCGGCACACACGACGAGTTGCTCGCGACGGGAGGATTATATAGCCAGTTGTATGAAACGCAGTTCAAGAGGGAAAGAGTATAAAAAGTCTTCCGTCTTTGCGAGTGGCGCTGCTGGTTGAGCAGGGCGAAGACCGTACACTTGCACAGATGACTGCACTGCAAAAAGATCTGTTTACTGCGAAGCACGCTAAGAATTCTAAAGTCGCTTCACATGAAAGTTCAACTTTTTGAGAAGAGGCGTAAGAACTCCTTTGTGTGCTTTGTGGTTGAAGAGTTTTTAAGCAAAGAGACCAGTCTTTGAAGGCACTGGCCTCTTTTCCTGCAACTGCAGAAGCTTCCTAATTTTCTGATGTCTGATCCTGAGGTGTTTCATTCGTTTCTTTCGTTTCGGCATTCTTCTTCATTTGCTTGAGCTTTTCCTTCTGCTCTTTCTTGCGTTTCTTTGCCAATTCCTTTTGACGCTTCTCGTATTGATAGTTTACCTTAGCCAAGTTTCTGTCCTTTCGTATAGTGGATTGAGTGAACCTGTTCAAAAATTATAGCATCAATCAGGAAAGTTTCGCGGGATCGGGTTTAGGTTCTCCCGTATTTGGCGGGAAAAGGCTCAACCACGAAGGGCACGAAGCACACCAAGGGAGGAACAAGGTTTGATTTTGCGGGCTTTTTCCTTCGTGTCCTTTGTGGTGAGAAAGGATTTCCCGTTAAAAACGGTAGAGCCCGGGTTTATGGCGGGTGCGCTAAAAAGTTGTTAGGAAATTTTGACCGCTGGGGCTAAAGCCGCCCGCTCAGCACGTGAAAGTCCTCCGGACTGGCGCAAAGAGTCGGGTTTTACCCGACTTCCACGAACTGAGGCG
>JAFGCG010000062.1 GCA_016932715.1 Anaerolineales bacterium | reverse complement strand
ATTATGCCGCATTTGGTGGGCAGTAGCCTTTTTACTCATTCTGTAAGGTAATCAGAAAACAGTACATAGTTTTGTGAGGATAGGCAAATGTCGTGATTTTTCTTCGGGCACACTGTTTCCCTATAAAATGAAAGTGTAAAGATTGGGCGACAAACCGTCCGGCAATGTCGCTGCACTGCCTGCAAACCTTGCAACATCGTCGGTCCATTACCGTATTAATTAATGGAACAAAAATCGCAAACCGGCGTCATGGTAGTAGCCTTACAGCGTTGAAATTTTTGTCCATTTCAAATGCGTTTCAGTACTCTTAGGGGATATAACTTTAGGGACTGAATGATGTTAATAGGTATATAGAGAAAGGAGGTATTCGATGTTCGTCATTGTTGTTTCGTTCTCTTTGCTCCTCTTCCTCGCTCTTGCGGGGGCGGACCTGCTCGTCGAGAACATCAATTCAGACGAGTTAAACAACATGGGTGTCGAGAAAAAATCATGAACGCAGACATCCAATACCACTAGCCCGATGCCACGCCTTAAGGCGAAAGCGGCAGTCGGGCTTTTTTATTTAATGGGGTCAATTACCGGCTGAGCGCGACGGGGGTCACCTTCCGCCCGCGAGTATAATTGGAGAAAATCTCCCCCGAGGCGGCACATGGATTTCTCCCTTTCCCAGGAACAGCAAATGACTCAAAAAATGGTGCGCGAATTCGCTCAAAAAGAGATCGCACCTGTCATCAAAGAGTATGACCGTAAGCAGGAGCCCATCCCCTTTGCGCTGAAGCGCATGGGCGAGCTTGGCATTCTCGGCCTGCCCTTTCCGGTCCGGTATGGCGGCGCGGGGATGGATTACGTCGCCCTGGGGCTCGCCTGCGAAGAACTCGAGGCTGTCGATACCTCCCTGCGCGTGGTGATGTCTGTGCACACGGGCTTGTGCGGGATGACGGTTCTCCAGTGGGGAACGGAGGAGCAAAAGCAGAAGTTTTTGGTCCCGCTAGCGAGGGGCGAAAAGATCGGGTGCGGCGCCTTCACAGAACCCGGCGCGGGGTCAGACGTGGCAGCGATGCGGGCCTCCGCGAAACGAGACGGGGATTCCTACATCCTGAACGGCGAAAAGATGTGGATCTCGCTCGCCGCCCTCGCGGACCTGGCGCTGGTCACCGTTAAAACGAATCCCTCTGCCCGGAAACCTTCCGAGGGGCTTTCCTGCTTCATCGTCGACCTGCACAGCCCGGGCGTAAGGCGCGACGATATCCATGGGAAGCTGGGCGTGCGCGCCGGCTCGACCGGCTGGATCAATTTCCAGGATGTGAAGGTGCCGGCCGACAACCGCATCGGCGAAGAAGGCGAAGGTTTCAAGATCACGATGAGCGCCTTCGACCACGGGCGGTACACGGTTGCCTCAGGCGCGACCGGGATGATCCGCGCCTGCCTGGAAGCGAGCGTAAGCTACGCCAGGACACGCACCACCTTTGGCAAACCGATCGCCGAGCACCAGCTGATCAAAGAGAAGATCGCCAAAATGGCGCAGGACCATGAAATCGCGCGCCTGCTCTACCTGCAAGCCGGCTGGATGCAGAACATGGGCAAGCGCAACACCCTGCAGACCTCCTATGCCAAGAAATTTGCCACGGAAGCCTCCTTCAGCGCCGCGAACGAAGCGATCCAGATCCACGGGGCGTACGGCTTCAGCGACGAGTTCGATGTGGAACGTTATTTGCGCAATTCGAAAGGCGCGGTGATCTACGAAGGCAGCTCTGAGATCCAGGTATTAATTCAATCTGGCTATGCGCTGGGCGAGCGGAGCGACAAACCGCTGCGCTGCGAGCTCCCCGCCTATGAT
This sequence comes from Anaerolineales bacterium, assembly GCA_016932715.1. Lineage (GTDB taxonomy): Bacteria > Chloroflexota > Anaerolineae > Anaerolineales > Villigracilaceae > Defluviilinea. The sequence goes on along the minus strand of JAFGCG010000062.1, from coordinate 12,229 downwards.
GAAACGTATTGGCAAGGATAGGTTTTTTAACCACGAAGGACACGAAGGAGCACCAAGGTTTTAAAATCTTTTCCTTCGTGTCACTTCGTGCCCTTTGTGGTGAAAAATGATGATTTCAGATCAACTCCCATTTGGATTCGTCCTCGTCTTTCTGCTCTTCAGCCTGCTCTTCCTTCGCAACACGTACAAACTCTGGTTCAGGACGGATTCCTATTACCAGGACATTTATAATAGCCTTAAGCGTGAGCCTTCCATCTATCCGTTCAGGGAGTTCTTCCTCAGACGCATGGAAAACAAGCAGCGCTGGGTGCTCTGGCAAAAGATTTTCAGCCTGCTTGGGTTAGTCGCTGTCATCGCGGCGGATGTATTGGTGGTGAGGGCATATTTATGATTTCCGTCATTGCAAGCCCGCAGGGGCGAAGCACTCTCTTACACATAAGTGGAATTGCTTCCCGAAGGCTCGCAATGACGGGAGCCGAAATAGAAAATCGCAAATCGTAAATCTGAAACACTTGCACCGCACTGCGTTTGGTGCAGTGCAGGTGTCATAAATCGAAGGAGGATTTTCTTGAAAATCATTGCCTGTATCAAGCAAGTGCCCGACTCGGAGGCGAAAGTGAGAGCCGAGGACAGGAAGGTCTCATGGGGGGAGTCGCCGCTGGTGATCAATCCCTTTGATGAATACGCGGTCGAAGGCGCGCTCCAGCAGAAGGAAGCCCAGAGCGGCGCTTCGTCTTCGCTCAGCACGGTCACTGCGCTGTGCATCGGACCTGAGTCCGCCAGGGAGGCGCTCAAGCATGCCCTCGCCATGGGCGCGGACGATGCTATCCTCATCTCAGACCCGGCGCTGGACGCGGAGCGTCTCGACACGCTGGGTGCGGCGCGCCTCCTGACTGCGGCGATCCAAAAGATCGGCGACGTGGACATGGTCATGTTCGGGCGGCAGACCCTCGACAACGGCGCAGGGATCACCCCGGCGCAGACCGCGCGCCTGCTCGGGTGGCCGATGCTCGGGTTGTCCGGGCAGATCAAGGTCCAGGATGGGAACGTGAGCGTCGAGCGGGTGATCGAGGAGGGCCGGCAAACCGTCAGCGCGAAACTGCCCGCGGTCCTCAGCGTCGTCCAAAGCATCGGCGAGCCGCGCTACCCGTCGTTCATGGGCATCCGCAAAGCGTCGAAGGCGAACATCCCGGTCTGGTCACTGAGCGACGTTGGGGCAAGCGCGCCGGAGCCGATCGTCAAGCGCACGGAATTGATGAACCCGCCTGTACGCGATACGGCAGTAGAGATCATCAGCGGCGAAAGCCCAGCCGAAATTGCCGAAAAGCTGGCGGACAAAATCCTGGCGGAGAAAGTGCTATGAAAACATTTGTTTACATCGATCACTTCAAGAGCGACGTCCAGCTGGCTGCGTGGGAAGCCCTGGGGCTTGCCAAATCGCTTGGCACAGCCAGTGCAGTGGTCTTTGGCTCCGGCCTGGATGCGGTCACGAAGGCGGCATTTGAATATGGGGCGGACGAAGTCCTCGTGGCGGATGACGCCGCGCTGACCGATTACCGCGCCGAACCCTATGCATCCACCCTCTCGGCGCTCGCGTCCGCTCAAAGCCCGGACCTGATCCTGTTCCCGACAACGGCGCGCACCCGCGAGCTTGCTGCAATGGTCGGCGTCGACCTGAATACGGGCGTCCTGACCGACGTGACCGCGTTGGAAGCCAGCGGGAACGATATCGTCGTGACACGCCCCATCTACGAAGGCAAGTTGATCGAGAAGGCTGTTTGCTCAGGCAAACCTGTCATCGCGACCATCCGGACGCGCGCCTTCCCCAAACCCGAAGCGGAGGCGGGCAAATCGGGGGCTGCCACAAAAGTCGAAGTGAAGTCTGAGGCGCTGACGACTGTCGAAGGATATTCCGCCTCGGAGAGCGCGGTGAATCTCGGCGACGCGGGCGTGATCGTCTCAGGCGGGCGCGGCGTTTCGAACAATCCATCCCTCCAGCCGCCTGCCGGAATGGATGAGAAGGAAGCCGAGATCTGGCGCGCCCAGCAGGGTTTTGCACTCGTCGCCGAATTAGCCAACGTTCTGGGCGGGGCGGTCGGCGCCTCCCGCGCTGCGGTCGATGGCGGGTACATCCCGTATTCACACCAGGTCGGACAGACCGGCAAGGTCGTCACGCCGGATCTGTACATCGCCTGCGGTATCTCCGGCGCGATCCAGCACCTGGTTGGAATGAGGAACGCCAAATTGGTTGTCGCGATCAACAAGGACTCAGACGCCCCCATCTTCAAGCAGGCGCGCTATGGTGTGGTCGGTGACCTGTTCCAGATCGTCCCGGCATTGACAGAGGCGTTCAGGAAGAAGTTAGGAAAATAGAGAATAGAGAGCAGGAGAGCAGATGAGTATTTGGGACCTCCGGGGCGAGATGCCTCGGAGGTCTTGTTAAAAAGTGGAGCCCAAATGAAAACATACAAGCTCGGGATCATCGGTGCAGGGATGTACGGCAAGGTGTTGATGCGCTGTTTCAGGCAGGACCCACGCGCAGAGATCGTCTGGGTGAACAGCGCCAGCGAAGCGACAACCAAAGCTGCGGCCGAGGAGTTCGAGGTCGAAAAGTGGACTCTGGATTATCGCGAAATCCTGGCTGACCCCGAGATGGATGCAGTTGTCATTGCCACGCCGCCCTACCTGCACGCGGAGCAGCTGACCACTGCCCTCTCCGCCAGAAAGCATGCCCTGCTCGAGAAGCCGATGGCGGAGTCGCTCGCAAGTGTCAGGAAGATCGTTTCGGCTGCCGAGCAGTCGCCGGGGCAGGTCGTGCTCGAAGCGTCCTGCCGTCACACGCGGCTGACGCGCAAATTCCAATTCATCAAGGAGATCATCGACAGCGGCAAACTTGGAGAGATCTATCACATCCACCACAATCATCTCCAGCGCGGTACGTTCATCGAATACAACCCGAACGGCGCCTGGGCGATGGATAAGAAGCTGGCGGGCGGAGGTCCCTTCATCGACTGGGGTGTGTACGACCTGTCGTTCCATCTGGGTTTGCTGGATGATGAGCCGCGGTTGAAGTCTCTGCACAGCTTCCGCCGGAACGACCTGCGTGACATGAGAAAATTTGTCGAGTTCAGCGACGTGGAACAGCACGGCGCCGCCTGGCTGGAATTCGATACCGGGTTGACATATTACTACGAACGCGGCGCGGGTGTACACAGCGAAACGCCAAACGAGACACGTCTCTACGGCACACAGGGCGGACTGCGGTTCCAATTCCCAAGCTGGGACTCGAACGACGTGGAATTCTTCTCCGTCGAAAACGGCGAGCCGCGCAAGGAAGTCCTGCACGTGGACATGACCGGTGCCCCCGACGACAGCCAGGCACTCGCCGCACATTTCCTGGACTGCCTGGATGGTGCCGAGCCGCTCATGCCGGTCCAGCGGGCAGCAAAACATATGGAAATCTTGTTCAGGATATTAGAAGAGTGAGGCGAAGACTTACGAATTCATAGAAAAAGTAAACAAGTAGACAAGACCTCCGAGTTTAAGTTGCTCGAAGGTCTTTTGATACCTCTGGTCGACATTCGCTTTCTTGCCACAGATTTCACTGATTTTTGCAACGCTTCTCCGTGGTGAGGTTTTGGACTTTTGCAGGAGATTCATTACTCTGACAAATCCCATCGAAATAGAAGTAGCTATCAATTCTCTTAACCCATATCCGCATCTCTAATGGAGCGTCGTAAGGGTTGAAGCGCAATTAAGTCGCTTCATATCGTTTCACTGAATCATAAGGAGAACCAATGAAAAGGATGGGATTAGGTGAAAGAGGCCAGGCGCTGATCCTGATCGCCCTGGCTGCGATTGGGTTATTTGGTTTTGCCGCCCTTGCCATCGATGGCAGCGCCACATTCTCGGATCGTGTTCATGCGCAGAACGCCGCGGACACAGCTGCTCTGTCTGCCGCCCTCACCAAGATACGTGGAGGCGATTGGAGCCAGTCAGCGCTGGACCGCGCGCAAGATAATGGCTATCTAAACGATGGTCAGGCCAGCATTGTCCATGTGCACTGCCCCCCGGAGAACGGACCGTATGCAGGGAATGACGAGTATCTGGAGGTGATCATCGAATCGACTATCCAGACAACTTTCGGTCGTGTCGTGGGAATCAACCAGGTCCGTAACCGGGTGGAAGCTGTCACGCATGTGGAGCCACCCAAGAGGGCACCCTTGTATTCCGGCGCGGCCATGGTGGCATTAAAACCGGATGGGCGCGGCGCCTTCCGTTCCCATGGGACCAATGCCACCTCCGTGATAGGAAGCGGGATCTTTGTCAATTCAAAAGATGACTGTGCTTTCGAACAGGTCGGCAACAGCGAGATCGACACGCTGGCGGGTATTCAGATCGTCGGCAATGCCTGCCTGCACGGGTCCATCACACCTGCAAATGCGATCACCCCTGGAGCAAGGCCGGTGCCCTATCCGCCCGCGAACCTGCCGCCTGAGCCTTCCTGCACGCAGGACGCCGTACAAAGCGGCAGTATGCTTTCACCCGGAAACTGGGATGGGACCTTTCCTCCAAGAGGAGTGACCCTCCTGCAGCCAGGCATCTATTGCGTGGACGGAATGTTCATGGTCAATGCGCACGACACATTGACCGGAGACGGAGTGCTCATCTATATGCGCTCCGGAAATGTTCACTGGGATGGACGCGCTCAGATCAATCTGACCGCGCCCACCTCCGGGCCTTATGCCGGGCTGCTGCTCTATCTGCCGATGAGCAACGATGAAGGGGTGATCATCAACGGCAACTCCGATTCGAGTTTTGTGGGCACCTTCCTGGCGCCCGCCTCAGATATTCAGATCAACGGGACGGCTGGGGTCGCAGGGTATCGCAGCCAGATCATCGGTTACACCATCGACCTGATCGGCACCGCCGATATGCTTGTCAACTACAATCAGAGCGAGAACCTCATCGTGGATTTTCCGCCACTGCTGGAGTTGGTCCAATAACGATGAGGTGAAAATCACCTGACAGAAGGAGCGCCCGCTGGGCGCTCCTTGTTTTTCAGGTTACTTTTGGTTTTACCAGCTTCGCTCCAATGATCGCCGCAAGGATCATCAGGAACAGGACCGCTGCTCCACCGCATATCCCGGCTACGCTAAAAGCAGCGCCGAGGCCCTTCAATCCGACTTCTTCATTCCCGAAAACTTTTTGTGAGCCATCGGCATAGGTGCAGGTCAATTCCGTGTAGTGACCTGTCCCGCCGCCGGGGCTGGAGGTCGTTGGTACGCTAAAGTTGTAGTCACGATAGGAATAATCTGTTGCATCCGGGCAAAGGGCATAGGCAGTCAGCCTGTCGAACAAGGGCGGCACCGCGGCGATCATCGCGCCGCCAAAGGGCACAAGGAAAAGTAAGGAGCTGCCACCGATCAATAAAACAAGAAGTGCACCAATACAGGAACCCTGCCAGCGTTTCATAATAAATCTCCTCGAACCAATAAGATGTCGTACCATAAAATTATAGCTGTGGAAACAGAAACCGCGCGGAGCCAAAAGTACTCCACGCGGTCATGTTTGTTGTAAATGATGAAATAAACTTACTTACACGGAGAGAGGCAGTTCCACCCGATACGAAGCAGGTAATAACTCGCCCGCCATCTGTAAAGACTTTTGCATCTGCAGGCGGGCACGCGCCAGGCGGCTCTTTACCGTTCCCACCGGAACGCCTGCTGCGCTTGCTGCTTCCTCGTAAGATAATCCCTCCACATCCACCAGCACAAGCACAAGGCGGTAGATGGGTGGTAACTTGTCAAGGCACTTCTGGATGGCGCTTTCCAACTCGCTGGATTCGAATTGCAGTTCCGGGTCGGCTTGCGGATCCACCAGCCAGTAACTGGTTTCGATCTCCTCTCCGTCCGCGTTGAACAGTTCCAGCGGGACGGAATGCTGGTGGCGTTTCCTGCGCATCTCATCGTAGCAGGCATTGACAACCACACGCGCCAGCCAGCTGCGCAGCGAGTCGCCGCGGAATGTATGGAACCGGCGAAACGCGGAGATCAACGCTTCCTGCACCGCATCGGCCGCCACATCTTCATCATTCAACAAACGCAGGGCGATGCCAAAGAGCAGATTCTGATAGCGAAGGACCAGAAGATTAAAGGCTTCGAGATCACCACACTGTGCAGATTGAATCAATGTCTTTTCAGAGAGAGAAGTGAACTGCGAAACGTCCATACTTTTAATATACTTCCCCGCTGTTACAAGCCTGTTCCAGAGATGTCACAGTTTTGTAACGCAGGAACAGCCGGATTCAGGCAACCAGACGATAAATACCGTGCTGCGCAGGCTTTTCGGGCGGCTACACGCCCCGGAATTAGTTCGATGGAAGCAGCGTGATCTTCTTCTTGCTGACAGGCAGGCGGACGGTAAAGACGGTGCCGCGTGGTTCCTCCTGGCTGCTGCGCACCTGGATATGGCCCCCGTGTTGTACAATGATACGATACACCAGCGCCAGCCCCAGCCCGCTCCCCTCTGTGCTGCGGGCATTGGAACCGCGATAGAGTTCCTCGAAAATTTTAGACACATCCTCGGCGGGAATACCAACACCTGAATCCGCAACTTCGATGAGGATGGCGCGTCCATCCTCCCCCAGGCGGATCTCGACCGAATCGGTGTCGCAGGTGAACTTGAGGGCGTTCTCCACCAGGTTATAGATCGCCAGAACAAGCAAATCACGATCACCGGTAATCATCGGAAATGGCGACGGCACTTTGGGAATTAACAGGCTGACATCACGCCCCTTGTAAGCCGGCAGCACATGAGCAGCATCCACCACATCCTGCAACAAATCCGGGACATCCACCTGCCAGAGCTCGATGGGGCGTTCTCCCAGATCAGAGAGCTTGCGCAGATCGGTCAACAAGCGTGTCAGTCGTTCCACGGCGTGGCTGGCGTTCTCCACGGCACGCTGGCGATCTTCATCGGCTTGCGCCTCCTCCATGTTGACCAGTGCCGCGCGCAGGCCCGTCAGCGGATTCTTGATCTCATGGTCGAGCCGCCGCAGGAAGCGGCGCCGGCCCTGTTCTGCTTCGAACTCGGCCTGCTCAAGGAGCAATTGCATTCGTTCCTGCCGGCGCAGGGAGCGGTTGTATAAAATCAATAAAACGCCTGTGATGAAAAGCCCCAGCATCAAAGCGATCACACCCAGGTTCCGGATGGTCATACCAAAGACCAGCGCCAAAAACCCGAAATCGGCAGTCACCATGAATGGAGGCACCGATAGCCATAGCAGAGTGACCAGTACAAAGGCAACCATGCCGCCGATAAACGGCAGGAATAACAAAACTAAATTGACCCAGCTTTTTTTAAACATGGGCTGAATCTTACCCCTCTCCGTGTACGGGCGCAATGAAGCGATAGCCCTCTCCAGGGATGGTCTCGATAAAATGCGGGTCCGCGGGATCATCATCCAGGGCGCGGCGCAGCTCCGCCATACGAGTATCGACGGTGCGGGTGCCGGCCGGATATTCCCAGCCCCAGACGGCCTCCAGCAAACGTTCGCGCGTCACCGCTTCATCCGGATGGGTCATGAGATATTCCAGCACAGCCAGGGCTTTGGGGGTCAACTCCACCGTCTTGCCGGATAGCGTCGCGCGGCGGGCGCGGCGATCCAGCGCGAGACCATTGGCGGTCAACAGCCAGGCGGCGGAGAGCGAACGCTCCCCCGGACGGGCGCGCCGCAACACAGCCCGGATGCGTGCCAGCAATTCATGCGGATCGAACGGCTTATTGAGATAATCGTCCGCGCCCTCTTCGAGAGCCAGGGCGCGTTCCGAAGCCTCCCCCACCTGCGTCAGCAGGATCGTCGGAGTCCAGATCTTGGCTTTGCGCAGGCGCCGCAGCGTTTCGCGTCCGTCCATGCGCGGCATGAGCACATCCAGAATGATCAGTTCAGGATGATGTGCCTGCGCTTTTTCCAGCGCGCTGACACCGTCCGACACGACCAGCACGTGGAATCCGGCGCGCTCGAGGAACGGCGCGAGGCTGTCCGCAATGGTTGGGTCGTCGTCAGCAAGGAGGAGGGTGGATCGGGCAGGTATCATGGTTAAAAAACTGCACTTTGTCTGCGGGCTGCGCCCGCCGCTCAGCGCGTGATAGGGAGAAAAAGCCCGGCCGCGCGGACCAGGCCGAGGCGTTGGAAAGAAGCGGGACCAGTCCTACGGGTTGATCTTATTGTACGTGTTCATCGTTGTCCCGATCACTGCCGACTCAGCCGCCATGTCGAACACCGGCGGAGGTGTGGCATAGTTTCCGGGGTTCACAGAATGCAGAATGAACGCCAGGCTGATGCAGGCATTCCCGCTGGTGGTCGAATAAGCCGTCCAATCGTAGCGATTGCCTGCCGCCGCGCCCTGACCGGATTGTTTGAGGAATTGCATATTGTTGATGGTCACATTTTCAGAGGAGGTTGGGTTTTCGACCGCCGGGCTGACACAGGGATTCGCCCCCTCCACGACGTGGATCTGGATATCCTTCGAAATAAGATTTGTCCCTGCCGCGACCAGCGGCAGGGACACACGACCTGTAGTATCCGACTGGCTCACGACGGTCGAGCCAGTCGGCAGAGTAAACTTGAAATTATATTTTGTGTTTTGATAGGTATTTGCCGCACTCGTTGTCGGGGTAGGTGTGGCAGTTGGTGTGTCGGTGGCTGTCCCGGGCACTTCAGTTGTCGGCACAGGTGTATTGGTCGGCGTCGGGGAAATGGTATCGGAAATGGGCGTAGGCGGCGTTGCACCCGCACGATAGATGATCGGACCGACCCACAAGGCGCGGTCACCCGTGGCGACGCCCGCTGCAAGCACGGTCAGAATGAACTTGACATCCTTCCCAGCCAGGGGAGTTAAGTCCACGTCCACAGAGAAGTACTGGCCTTCATATCTCTCGAGGAAGGGACCCCAGAAGGTCCGGATGGGGTCTGAGCCGGTCTGGTAGTCGAGGCGGAAAGCCACGTAGCAGTTCGTCGCGCCAGCCTGGCAGTTGATGATCGAGCGGAAACGGTCGCCACTCTGGACTTTGAACGGCGGGAAGAATCCCTGAATATATCCGTTCTGGACGTTCTGTGGGAACGTGACCAGACCGGGCCGGCTGTCAGTGGCACCCGTTTCCAGTTTGGGATTGGTTACTTTCAATACGAAGCCTTTCGCATCGCCATCTGTGCCGGGGCACGGGAGTTGACCCGCGCCGCTGTACCATGTGCCGGCACAGGCATTGGCTGCGAAGTCGTAGGCTGTGTTCGCGCCGGGGGTGGCGGTGGGACCCGAAGGTGTCGGTGTGAGAGTCGGTCCACCGGGGGTAACGGTGGGACCCGAGACCCGGATATCCACCCACCAGGGTTTGTTTGCCTGTGCGCCGATGCCGAACAGGGCACCATTGGCATTCTTGAACATCCAGTACCCGCGATAAGAACCGGCGTCGGAAGGTGCGGTCATGTTGATCGAAATGTCAACCGTCTGACCGACCGCAACATTTTGCGGGAAGGCGGCTGAGGAAGCCGCGCCCATCTGCTCACCGCTGAAGAACACCAGCTGATACGATGTGCTCCACGCACATTGACCGACATTCTTCAGGCGCCAGGTCTTGGTGAAGGTCGCGCCGGGAGCCATGATCGTTCCATCGGGGATGGTTCGATCCGAGACAAATTGCGCCCGGTCACAGGAGGAAGGAGGCACGGTGACCGTCACCGGGCCGGGCGTCTTCGACGGTGTGGCTGTCGGAGGTGTTCCTGTCACCGTCGGCGGAGGCGTCGCGCCTTTGCGCACGATGACCGGGTTGCCCCACAAGGCACGGTCGCCGACCGGCGAACCCCAGGCGGAGATATAAAGAATGAATTTGACGGTCTTGCCTGCCAGGGGGGTCAGGTCGAGGTTCGGGCTGTACGTTAGGCCTTCGAATTTCTCACGGAACGTCCAGAAGGTCCGGATCGTGCTGCCCACCTCGTAGTCGAGGCGATATGCCACGTAACAGGTGGTCGCGCCGGCCTGGCAGCCGACCGTCGTCTGGAAGCGGTCTCCACTTTGTACAGTGAAATCAGGATAGCGCGCCTGGATGAATCCGTTTGTGATCTGGTGAGGAGAAAAGAGCAAGCCCGGCTGTGAGGCGACGACTCCACTCTCGAAATTGGGTTTATCGAGCTTCAACGCATACCCTTTTGCGTCGCCATCCGTACCCGGGAAGGAAAGCCCGCCTGCCCCGCTCGACCAGGTGGCGGAACCTGCGTTGGCGGTGAAATCATACGCAACACCGGTTTGCGAGGAACCTGTCACATTGATCTCGACCCACCAGGACTTATTGGCGTAGAGGCCGATGCCAAACAATACACCGGCAGCATTCTTGAATTTCCAGTAACCAATGTAATGACCAGCCGTATTCGGCGCAGTCATATCCAGGGTCAGATCGACGGTTTGGCCGGGACCCACACTGGCTGGAAAAGCAACCGAAGCTGGGGCGCCCATCCTTTCACCGGAATCGAACACCATGGTGTAAGAGGTCGTCCACGTACACGTGCCAATATTCTTTAAGCGCCAGGTCTTCTTGAATGCTGCACCGGGATCAAATCGGGTGCCGTCGGGGACAGTTACATCGGCGATAAACTGTGCCCGATCGGTACAGGCTTGCGCGGCAGAGGCGCTCGAAGGCAATGTCGCTGCAGGCACAAGCGAAAGCACCAACGCGATCAGCATGAATGCCGATGCAGCTTGCAATCTTGATTTCATAGGTTTCTCCTCCGATCTTCCAAAGCATTAATACGTTCGAATCATTGCAAAAGTTCCCAGCGACGCACTAATTGCCAGCGTCACCGGTAGATTCTAATGACTATACGCCTCTAGTATAACTTTTATTAAAGGATTGTTCAATATCATATTAATGACTCTTTTCTCCTTATAATGGAAGCCATGCCACGCACGATCCTGCACATCGACCTGGATGCCTTCTATTGCGCGGTCGAAGAGACGCGCAACCCGGACCTGCGCGGCAAGGCATTTGCCGTGGGCGGGAAGCCGGAGGAGAGGGGCGTGGTTGCTTCGTGCTCGTACGCCGCCCGGCGGATGGGCGTCCGCTCGGCGATGCCGATGGGACGCGCGCTCCGCCTCTGCCCGGGCCTGATCATCGTCCCCTCGCGTCACAGCCTCTATAGCGAGGTCTCGGAGCAGGTGATGAAGCGATTGCATGATCTTACCTCACTCGTCGAACAAATCTCCATTGATGAAGCTTTTCTCGATCTCAGCGATATTCGAGAATCCCCCGAAGTAATCGCCCGCAGATTACAGGCACGCATCCGCGAGGAATTGCAGCTGCCCTGCTCCATTGGCATCGCCTCGAACAAACTCGTCGCCAAGATCGCAACCGAGGTCGGGAAGGCGCTTCGGCTGCGCGAAATATGCTCCGCTCAGCGCGAGGCTGGACCTCCCAACGCGCTGACAATCGTCCCGTTCGGAGAGGAGGCGGCGTTCCTGTCGCCGTTGCCCGCGGAGATGCTTTGGGGCGTCGGTTCCAAGACCTCCGCGCGCCTGACCGAGCTGGGCATCCACACGATTGGCGACATTGCGAAATGGCCCAAGAGTGAGCTGATCCGCATGTTCGGCGAGAACGGGCGCGATCTGGCGCGGCACTCCAAAGGGATCGATGACCGTCCGATCACCACCGAGCATGAGACCAAGTCTATCAGCCAGGAGATCACGTATTCACGGGATGTGCGTGACGATAAAGTATTGGAAAAGACATTGCATGAGATGTCCGTGGAAGTGGCCGCGCAATTACGTAGAAACAATCTGGCAGGCAAGACCATCAAGTTGAAACTCCGCTGGCCCGACTTTACGACCCTGACACGCCAAACCACCCTGAACAGCCCCACCGACCAGGACGAGGAAATCGAACGGGTCGCCCTGGACCTGCTGAAGTCCGTTCGCAAGCCGAATCAGGCGGTGCGCCTGATCGGTGTAGGCGTGACGGGGCTCGGACAGCCGATCCGCCAGTTGGGCTTGTGGGATTCAAGCGAAGCACGCCGCAAAGCGACAGTGCGGATCAACTCGGAGAAGGAACGCAAATTGCAGGAAGTGATGGATGAGCTGCAGGAGAAATACGGATCGAATGTAATTCATCGGGGGAAAAGGTAGACAGGTAAGCACGTAAACAGGTATTCAGGTATTCAGGTATTCAGGTATTCAGGTAT
>JAFGCG010000008.1 GCA_016932715.1 Anaerolineales bacterium | reverse complement strand
GCCGCAGTGTTCCCTGCCGTCTCGAAGCCCGGGTTCAGCACCAGGTTGCTGCTCCCGGATGGGGTGTTGGTCGGTGAAGGGGGGAGGCTGCCTTCATTGCTGAGTCGAATGTCATCGAACCAGGTCGTATAAGGGTTACTATCGGTCAGCAAACGTACGGTCACACTCGTGTTCGACCCGCTGTTCCAGGTTTCGGAGAGATACTTCCACGCACTGATTTGAGACATGTCGGTCGTCGTGCAAAGTTGTGGGCTCCCGGAAACTCCATTGAGATCAATGCACGCGCGTCCCGGGTTGGTACCTTTGAATACGTAGATCCAGCCCGAAAGGGTATAGGTCGTATTGGGTGATACAGCAATGGCAGGCGAAAGTGTTTGGGCAGTTCCGGTCCCGGTATAGTTGGATACTAAAGACCAGCTACCGTTCTTAAAAGTGCCGATGCGGGTATGCTGTGTTCCTTCCGCCCAATTGGCGGCATTGCCCGCGCTGCCAGTTTCAAAACCAGGATTAGGAACCAGGTTCGTCCCGGACAACGGTACGGCAGAAGCCTCATTCGTGGCGAGTACGCTTTCACCACTGCTATTCACGGCCCAGACCGCATAGTAATAAGGTGTGCCATTGGTCAGGTCTGCGTCGGTAAAGTTCGTGCCGGCAACGGTCGAAATCGGTGTGTAGGGGCCGCCGCTGACAGTGCTTCTCTTGACGTTGTAACTCGTGGCGCCGCTGGCCACCTCCCAGGTAAGGCCGATTTGTCCATTACCAGCAGTGGCGATCAATCTGCCAGGTGCCTGCGGGCGTGTTGAGCCTTGCGGGTCAAAGATATCCACCCAGTACCTGGTCCGGGTAATGTAAGCTGACTGGGCCGCCGAACCTGTCAAGCCATAGGCATTCAGATAGGTGAGATAACCATGACCGCCGGGCGGTGTGTTCCGCGCCGGCTCGATCTGCGAACCTTCGTGCCACTCGTTGAACGAGGTAATCGATATCCAGGTCGGCTGACCGTTGGCAGGGTTGAGCGCATTCTGCCACTCCTGGTCGTAGGCAGCGCCATTCTGACGATCGATCGTCGGCGTCGTGTTTCCCGGCACGGCGCGGTCGTCCAGGTACCCGGGCGCGACGGATGGCGCCCAAACCAAATCATGCGCCTGAGCATAGGCACTTGCCACCGCCCAGCCGGGTGCGAAGGTCCCTGCAATGCCATCGTAGGTATACAACCCGCCAAAATTGGGCGTTTGCGTGAACTCTTCTGCAGTCTGCTGCAGGATAATGTTGGTGCTTTTTAGAGGGGCAATCGGAGACCAGTCCGCAATGCGATAGGTCTCAAAAACATAAAACGCCGGACGGTTATCATGTTCGGCGTCGCGATAGTAAGCCGGGTGACTTCCATAACGAGTATTGATGTAATTGACATCGCTGACAACCGAATTGGCTGTGCGGCCGCCATACGGCTCAATATGAAAGGCGACTTTGATGCCGTACTGGTTGGCTATGTCCATGACGCCGGTCACCATACCGTCCTCATAGGAGCCCTGCCCCCACCAGCTGAGCACGATCACGCCCACCCCCGCCAGTTGGATCTGCTGCATATGTGTTGTCACTGCGCCGGCAAAATCGCCGGAGTCGTACGGTCCCAGGACCGGATAGAAATTCGCGCCGATATCGTCCGGCGGCGTATGACCGCCCTGATCCCAGTGACGGTATGGCTCAAGGCCATACCAGGGATAGTAGAAAATATGCGCTTTTGTGGAGAGTGTGCCTGCTGCACGGGCTTCGGGCAAATGATTAATTGCCTGGGAAGCCGGTGCTGCCAGCGTGAATACCACGAGTAGTGCGATGACTGCATTCCACAAACGTTTATGAGTCTTCATGCTCATCTCCTTTGATGCTTCTATGCATTGCGACGAGTTTTGTAGCGGCAGATTAGTTCATAAGGCCATCAGAATGAAGATCTTGTTTCAAGGTAGTCAACTACCCCGGCAGACACCCGGCTTGGTAACCAGTAATATGGGTTAAATTTGGTTTTCCTACCCCAACCGTTGGATGAGTTGGACAAAGAACGCCCCATATTACGTATTACAATGTATTATAATGATATATAATGTATTACAATGACACGAGGGGATTCTAGTGCCTTTTTTCGCTTTGTCAATCATTGGATGTTTCTCGCGGTTAACAATATTGGAAGGAAGGCATTTATTATCCATACAACTATGCAAGCCTTAAGTTCTCCCCACCGTATTCGCTCAACTTATCCCTATTTGCAATGGTTTCGGCGCGCCAGTGTAGACAACTTCCGGTATGTCCAGACATTGACCTTAATATAGGCAGAATTGCCTGATAACTATAAGTCAAAACGGCTGACTGAACAGTGGGTTGTTCCCCTAGTGGAGTTGAGGATAACGCCTACTTGTTGAATGCAGGAATGCGCTTTAGACTCTAAGTTCTGTATGGAATTTCACACTGTCGCCGCGTAGAGCGCCAGTGTCACAAATGGAGGCTATTAGATGAATAAGAATCATTCAAACATGACTATGAATCATTACCCCAAATTGCTCATCATGGCTGTACTTTCTTTTATCTCCATGTACATCCTGATGTACTCGATGGTGAACACGATTGGCAATGTGTATAACAACTTCAACCAGTTTTACATGGCAGGGCTCATGACCGCACCAATGGTGATATTTGAACTGCTTTTGATGAAGTCCATGTATCCGGACAAGCGACTCAATTTGGTGATCCTTGCGGTTAGCCTGATTGCGCTGGCTGGCTTTTTCCTGTTCATTCGACAGCAGACGGCCATCACAGACAAGCAGTTCCTGAGATCGATGATCCCGCATCACTCTGGTGCAATTCTGATGTGCGAGGAGTCCTCCATCCAGGACCCGGAGATCCGGGTGCTATGTGATTCGATCGTCCAGAATCAGCAGGAAGAAATCGATCAGATGGAAGCAATATTGCAGAGGCTGGAAGAATAGCAAACCCAAACGATCGTGGAGGCTGATTTATCCAATAGCGGCTGATGCTGTTATGTAGGAATCGAATCAGCCCGCGCAGCGGCAAAAGCTTACCGCGACAGCCGCTGCCGGATCCACTTGAGTAGTTCAACTGCCAGAAAGATGATCGTGCCAAAAGCGAGGCTAACGAGCAGATCCCGCAGGCTGAGTGGGGTTGTGGAGAAAGCCCGGTTGAGAAAAGGCACATAGATCACAGCCAGCTGCAGGACAAACGTCAACAACACGGATCCCAGCATGATTTTGTTCGAAAACAGTCCAATTTGCCACAGCGTATCCCGGTCCGAGCGGGTGGCCAGGGCATTGCCCATCTGAGCCATGGTGAGCGTGGTAAAGGTAACGGTTTGCCAGACTGCCGGGGAAGCAGACGGGTCCATCCGATAATACAGGTAGCCAACGCCGAGAGAGACCAGCCCCATTAGCAAGCCGATCCACAGGATATCGCGCGCCATCCCCCGCCCGAAAATATTTTCGCCGGGCGGATAGGGCGGTCGCCGCATAACCTGTCGTTCCGCAGGCTCGATCGCCAGCGCCAGGCCGGGCAGGCCGTCGGTGACCAGGTTGACCCACAGGATTTGCAGTGAGGTGAGCGGCAGCGGCATGCCAATGAATGGCGCCAGCAGCATCACCCAGATCTCCCCGGCATTGGAGGTCATCGTATACCTGATGAATTTGCGGATATTGTCATAGATGCGGCGCCCTTCTCTGACCGCCGCGACGATGGTGGCAAAGTTGTCGTCCAGCAGGATCATATCGGAGGCTTCCTTGGTGACATCGGTGCCGGTAATCCCCATGGCGACGCCGATCTCCGCTTTCTTGAGCGCGGGCGCATCGTTGACCCCATCCCCGGTCATCGCGACGATGTGCCCACGATCCTGGAGCGCCTGGACCAGCTTGAGCTTGTGCTCGGGAGAGACGCGGGCATAGACCGGCACCTCTTCAACCACCTCTTCCAGCTGTTCAACCGTCATCCCATCCAGGTCACGGCCGGTGAGCGTTTCCCCTCGCTCGGCAATGCCTAAATCCGCGGCAATATACGCGGCGGTCAGCGGATGGTCGCCCGTGATCATAACAGTGCGAATCCCGGCCTCTTTGGCCTCCCGTACAGCACCCTGGACCTCGGGACGCGCCGGGTCGATCATGCCCACCATCCCGATGAAGATCAGGTCGCGTTCGACCGGCTCAGGCGTATCGCACTGGCAGAATGCCAGACCCAAAACGCGCATCCCATTCTTTGCCAGGTCATTGTTCCCCTTCAGGATACGCTCGCGCCAGGTTTCATTCAAAGTTTCTGTCTGACCGGCCGTCCAAACCCGGTTTGAGACTTCCAATAAACTATCGACCGCACCCTTGGTAATCACCAGGTAATGACCCGGCTCGAAAAAATCCGGGCGTGAATCCTGAAAAGGATTCAGCAGGTCGGGGACCAGGTCCGGGTTGGGACTGTGGACGGTTGTCATCCGCTTGCGGTCCGAATCGAACGGCAGTTCGGCAACCCGCGGGAATGCCTTTTCCAAGTCTGCTTTCCACAATCCCGCCCGTGCGCTGGCGATCACCAGCGCACCTTCGGTTGGGTCACCGACCGTGGAAAACGTTCCTTGTTCGCCCGGGACCGCTTCGAGTACAGCATCATTGCACAAAGCACATCCAGCCAGAGTCAAGACGATTGGAGGGCTTTCCTGCAGCAGAGGCTCGACCGGATCCTCCGGGCTGACAGTGGGGCTGAAACTACGCAAACGCGCCTGCAGGTTAAGCGAATTTTCCGCCACGTCCACGAACGTTACGGTCATCCGGTTCTGGGTGAGGGTGCCGGTCTTATCGGAACAGATGACGGTGACCGAACCGAGTGTTTCCACGGCTGGTAGTTTTCGGATCAGAGCCTCACGTTTCAGCATGCGCTGCGCGCCGAGCGCCAGCGCGATCGTCACCACGGCTGGCAGCCCCTCCGGGACCGCCGCCACTGCCATCGCCACCGCGACCTTGAACATCTCGATCCAGTTCTCACCCCGCAGCAAACCCAGAGCAAAGACAATCGCGACCAGAACCAGCGCAGCCAGCGCCAGTCCTCTGGCAAGCTGTTCGAGCCGTCTTTGGAGGGGCGTTTTTTCGATGCTGACTGACTGGAGCATATCGGCGATCTTACCCAATTGGGTCTTCATCCCGGTACCGGTCACTAGGGCCACGCCATGACCATACGTGACAACGGTTCCCATATACACGGAATTGACGCGATCGCCCAGCGCCAGGTTCTCCCCTGCCAGTGGAGCCGGATCCTTTTCGACTGCTTCCGATTCCCCGGTCAGCACGGCTTCCTGGACCCGCAGATTGGCTGCCTCCAGCAGGCGGGCATCGGCCGGGACGGTATTCCCGGTTTCCAGCTGAATGATGTCGCCAGGGACCAGCGAGAGTGCGGTGACTTCCTGCAAATGGCCATCCCGCCGGACGCGGACGTGCGGGACAGCCATCCGCTTGAGGGCTGCCATCGCTTGTTCGGCGCGGTACTCCTGGACAAAGCCGAGCACAGCGTTGAGAACCACAATGATCATGATAACAACCGCATCGATTGTCTCCCCCAGGATCGCAGAAATGATCGCGGAAATGATCAGCATCACGACCATGATGCCGGTGAACTGCTCCCACAGGATCGCCCAGGGACCCTTGCCTGCCCGTTCGACCAATTCGTTTTGACCGTACTCTGCGAGCCGTCGTTCAGCCTCCGCCGCGGTTAAGCCGTTTTCCAGGTCGCTGTGGATCTGGTCGATGGCTTGCTGTGTCTCAAGCGTATGCCATTCTGTCATCATCGCTCCTGTTTCAGTCGCTGATTTCCACAGCAGCTATTTTATACCAAAACCATGGCAATGGCTAACAAATGAGCGTACCATGCCGGATCATTCGCTATGGAATTAATAGAAAGAACTGTTCCTCAGTACTTGTCAGCCTGGGCTATAATCAAAGACATTGGCTTTTCAAATTAAGTTTAAAGGTAATCCATGCCTAACCACCTAATTCACGAGAATTCCCCATATTTGCTGCAACATGCGAATAATCCGGTCGACTGGTATCCCTGGGGCGAGGAGGCTCTGACAAAAGCCCAAAGCGAGAATAAACCCATCTTCCTTAGCATAGGCTATGCCGCGTGTCACTGGTGTCACGTCATGGCGCATGAGTCATTTGAGGACGATGAAACTGCCGCTTTCATGAACGAACACTTCGTCAACATCAAAGTGGACCGTGAGGAACGGCCTGACATCGATGCGATCTACATGCAAGCCACTATCGCGATGACCGGTCAGGGCGGCTGGCCCATGTCGGTTTTCCTGACCCCGGATTTGCGTCCATTTTATGCCGGCACGTACTTTCCTCCGGTGCGGCGCTATAACATGCCGTCATTCAAGGAGGTTTTACAAAGTTTGGCAAAAGTATGGCACGAAGAAAGAGAGAAAGTCGATCGCGTTGGGAGCCAGGTGCTTCAGCACATCCAGCCTCAAACACTGGGCCAGGCTGAGGCTAGCCTTAGCTCAGAGACCCTGGAAACAGCCGCCAAATCCATCCTGGAATCTTATGATTGGGGCTATGGCGGCTGGGGCGCCGCACCGAAATTCCCCCAGCCAATGGCGATCGAATTTCTGCTTCGCCGCGCATTAACGGATTCTCCTCAGCGTGAACAAATCCTCAAGGCATCGGTGCACGTTCTGAACGCCATGTCGCGTGGCGGCATGTATGATGTAGCAGGCGGTGGATTTGCGCGCTACAGTGTGGATAACTTCTGGAGAACGCCGCATTTCGAAAAAATGTTATATGACAATGCTCAGCTCGCGTTAGTGTATCTGCATGGGCACCTGGTCACTGGCGATATCAAATATCGTTGGGTGTGTGAAGAGACTCTGGACTTCCTCCTGCGTGAAATGACCCATCCCGAAGGAGGATTCTACAGCAGCCTGGATGCAGATTCGGAAGGCGAGGAAGGGAAATTCTACGTCTGGACACAAGCAGAGATCGAAAACGTGCTTGGTTCGGAATTCGATTTCTTCAAAACGGCATATGGAATCACCCCGCAAGGAAACTGGGAAGGAAGAACAATCCTGCAACGCGCCCTCGACGATGCGACACTGGCGGCTCGTTTTAAAGTAGATCCTGAAGCTGTACACACTAAACTAACCGAGTCTCATTCGAAGCTGCTAACGGCAAGAAATAACCGTGTCCGGCCCGGCACTGATGACAAAGTCCTCGTGATGTGGAATGCGTTGGCACTAGTAGCGTTTGCTGAAGCGGGCCGCTATCTCGGCAGGAAGGATTATTTGGAGGCTGCCATCCGTAACGCCCGCTTTCTGCTGGACAAGCTATATTTTAATGACCGTTTATTGCGCTCGTGGCGTGATGGACAGGCAAAGCACAACGCCTATCTGGAAGATTATGCGGGTTTGATCCTGGCACTCCTGGGACTCTATCAATCCAACCCCAATCTGGAATGGTATAGAACTGCTTTGATACTGGCAGATGAAATGGTCGCCCATTTTGCTGCTCCGGATGGAGGCTTTTTCGACACTCGTGACGATCATGAAGCCCTGCTGGTCCGCCCCAGAGATATCCAGGATCATGCCACCCCTTCAGGGAATGCGCTGGCAGCGACTGCCCTTCTCCAGTTGGCGGCTTATGGCGATCGGGACAAGTGGCGCAGTGTCGCGGAGGACATGCTCGCTTCCATTCAGAACGCTTTCCTGCGTTATCCAACTTCCTTTGCACAATGGCTGTCCGCGGCCGATTTTGCTCTCGGACCCACTCGCGAAGTGGCAATCATCGGCGATCCTGAGGATGCCCGGACCCAATCGTTATTGAAGACTCTCTGGAAAAACTACCGGTCCCGACAGGTAACAGCAATTTCTGCCTACCCGCCGGAGCCAGGATCACCGCTACTGCTGAAGGACCGTCCGCTGCTGAACGATCAGCCTACCGCTTATGTCTGCCAGGGATTCGTTTGCCTGCAACCTGTCAATACAATTCTCGATTTGGAGGGATTATTGTAAAACACATTCACCAATGAACAAAAAGGCTCTCACATGTGAGAGCCTTTTTGTTATTATTTTGGTTCGACGTTGCCGCTCGCGTCTGTGTCTATCGACTGTTCGTCGTCCTTCTTGTCGCCGGCTATCCCGTCGCGAAAAGCTTTTATACTTTTGCCGATTTCGCCCGCGATCCTCCCTATTCGCCCGGGACCGAACAAAAGCAGCACGATGACCAAAACAATGATCCATTCCCAGCCACCAGGTAAACGCATAGTGTTACTCCTTTTCCAGTCTCGGGCTTATCGTACCACAATCGATGTGAACTGCCAATTAGAGTTCGCGGCGGTAGAACAGGCCTTCGATAAAGCGAAGTGCACGCCGCACCAGCGAGCGCAGTCTCGCAAACAGGCGGTAGCGTTCCGGGCGGACATGGCCCTTGCTCGGGATTGGACCCGTCCATTCGGCTGCCAGAGCGCCCCATGTCAGCCCTGCCCCAAACCCCACCATCACGATTCTTTCACCAGGCTTGATCTGTCCTTTTTCCAAAGCCTCTACCATGGCAATGGGAATAGATGCAGCAGATGTATTGCCGTAGTGTTCCACATTGACAATGAAGCGTTCCATAGGCAATTTGAGTCCGCGTGCAGCTGCCTCGATGATACGGATGTTGGCTTGATGAGGGATGATCCACTGCACCTGATCAAGCGTTAATCCTGCGCCCGCCAGGACCTCATGGGTTGCCGAAACCATGATGCGCGTGGCAAAGCGAAAGATTTCCTTTCCATCCATTTCGATGTAATGCTTTCCATCAAGAATTGCGGACTCACTGGCAGGATAACGACTGCTGCCTCTGCCTAGCGTGAGCAAATCCCCGCCCGAGCCATCCGAATGCAACACCGACGAAAGTACCCCGCCTGGCTGCTCGCTGGCCTGTAAAACAAGTACGCCTGCACCATCACCAAACAAAATACAGGTGTTGCGGTCCTTCCAGTTTATAAACCGTGAAAGCGTCTCGGTTCCAATGATCAGCGCGCTTTTGATCGAACCGCTGCGGATGGCTTGCGCGCCCATATTCATTGCATAAATGAAACCGGTGCACGCGGCAAGCAGATCGAACGCGCCTGCCTTTGTCGCCCCAAGCTGATCCTGTATCAAACAGGCCGTCGCAGGGAAAATATGCTCAGGCGAAGAAGTAGAGCAAATGATTAAATCCAAATCGCGAGGATGGAGGTTGGCAACCTTAAGAGCCTTGATTGAGGCTTCCACGGCCAGCGTGGATGGAAATTGATCATCGCGTGCGATATGCCTTTCCCGAATCCCTGTGCGCTCCCGGATCCAGGCGTCGCTCGTTTCAACCATCTTTGAAATGTCGTCGTTTGTCAAAACCGACTCGGGCGCCGACATGCCCCAGCCCGTGATATGTGCGTATGGCATAACTTGCTCCTCCAGAATAGACCTCACGGGTCTTAACAACCTGTGAGGTCCAATTTTCAATCCTCAAAGCGACTGAGAATCAATGTAGCATTATGGCCGCCAAATCCAAAGGAATTGGACATGGCGTGCTTCGACGAAGCCTTGCGCGGCTGGTTTGGCACATAATCCAGATCACACTCCGGGTCCGGGGTATGATAATTGATCGTGGCAGGCAGGATTCCGTCGCGGATCGCCAGCGTACAGAAGATGGCTTCCAGCGCGGCAGAGGCGCCAAGCAAATGGCCCGTCATGGATTTGGTGGAAGAAACGGGAACCTGATAAGCCTGCTCGCCGAAAACAGTTTTGATGGCAGCCGTCTCGCTTTTGTCGTTCAACGGTGTGGATGTGCCATGCGCGTTGATATATCCGATATCGGTTACATCCAGATCCGCATTTTCCAAAGCCAGCTTCATGGCAATCGCCGCGCCCGCACCGTTCTCCGCCGGGGCAGAAATGTGATAAGCGTCATCGGTCGTACCGTAGCCGGAGACTTCAGATAAAATCTGCGCGCCGCGCGCCTGTGCATGTTCGAGCGACTCCAAAATCAAAATGCCGGCGCCCTCCCCCATCAAAAAACCATCGCGATCCCTGTCGAAGGGACGCGAGGCAGAGCGGGGATCCTCGTTGCGCGTGGAAAGAGCCGTCATCACGTTCAGCCCCGCCATGGAAAGCGGAACGATCGCGGCTTCCGAACCACCCGCGATCATCGCGTCCGCCGCGCCACGCCGGATGATCTCGGTGGCTTCACCGATGGCGTTGTTGCCCGAGGCGCACGCAGTCGAAACCGCCATGTTGGGACCCCGCGCGCCGAAACGTATGGCAAGCATCCCGGCTGCGCTATCCGCGATCATCATCGGAACAAGGAACGGGCTGACGCGTTCCGGTCCGCGTTCGTGCATCATGTTCGCCTGCTCCAACAACGTCCCGATTCCACCAATCCCGGTGCCGGTGATGACCCCGACGCGATCGCGATTCGATTCATTTATTTCCAGGCCCGCCTGTTCAAGAGCCTCCACTGCCGCGGCTGTCGCAAACTGAGTAAAACGATCCATTTTGCGCGCCTCTCGCACGCCAAAGAGAGCCGCCGGATCAAATCCCTTGACCTCCGCTGCAAAGCGGGTCTTATGCCTGCTGGCATCAAAATGGGTGATCAGCGCTGCGCCAGATTTGCCAGCCAAAATGGAATCCCATGTTTCTTTCACGTTGTTGCCTACAGGGCTGATACATCCCATCCCTGTGACGACCACTCGTCTGCTCATACAAGAAATCTCCTTATCAGCTGGAGGGCAGTCGTGACTGCCCTCCAGGTTCTAGGGTGCTATAACACTCCCCGATGGAATTGGACGCGGCCTGGCTACACACTTTTCAGAGTCTTCCAGGCTTGCTGAACATGCAATCTGTCGTGATCCGCCATGAAACTCACCGCCTCAAGAAAATTCGTCGGACCGAAAATGGCGTGACGGACACTGCGAGTCCAAATGTTCTCCTCCAATCCCTTCAAAATTCCGAGAGTTTCAATACGTGCGGATGCAAACTCCATCAACGCAGATTTGCCATCCACATTCAAATATTCGCGTTCGTTCGCCCACACAGCACTATCCGGGCGGGGAAGAAAAGCTCCTTCCCTTTGCATCATCAGATTCAATTGCAGTTGATGGATTTCACGTTCCATATCGCGAAGGTGGCAGATGATTTCATTCATCGCCCAGTCATTGCGTGTGGGTTCATGTTTCCAGCCCTGTTCCGTCAGCGCTGAAGATAAACTCCGCAGGACCGCGGGCGTGGAAACCATGATCGCCAGCACCGCCTCGCGGGATTTGAAGGATGGTTCCAGTGTGGATAAATTAGTGGATTCGAGCCATGGGCGCAGGTCCGCCAGTTTGCCGCGTCCCGCTTCGTATCCGGGACTGGAGGCGGATTCCCCATCTACAAAGAATGTCTTCAGCCCCAGCCGCTGCGCGGGGACCAGATCCCGCGCGATGTCGTTGCCCACCATGAGGACTGGTCCCTCGGGCCAGCCCAGCCGGCCCAGCACTTCCGCGTAATAGGCGGGATGCGTTTTGGTGAAATGAAAATGTTCGAACGTGGAAACCAGATCAAAGCGTTCAGGCTCGAACCCGGCCCAGCGCAAACGATGATACGTGGCTTTGCGCGGGAAGAGTGGATCGGTGGCGATGGCGATGCGATAGCCGCAGGCGAACGCCCACTCCACAAAAGGCACCGCCTCGGGTCTCTGGTGGGTATGCTGCGCAAGCCGGGGAAAAATGTTGTCGTAAAACTCTTCAATGATATGAATTAACTCAGCTTTGGAGACACCCAGCTTTGCATAGAAATCAGCATCGAAGATCTCTTCCAGCGTCCGGGTTGGATCTTCGCTTTCATTCATCAGGTTGACACCCGAGAGGAGGGCGCGCAGCATCACCTCCGGAGCAGCACGGTTCGCCAGATGCTGTGAAAGCGCCTGAAAGTACGCAGGCATGAACGCCTCCAGGTTGGTGTCGAGCAAAGTGTCGTCAAGGTCAAGCAGCAATGTCAGGGACATGTGGACTCTCGCGGAGCTGCGCAGCGCCCCGCAGTACGATCAGGATTTGATCTCGAACTTAAACGGAAGGGCATGGCACTCCCCACAGCCGATATGAGGTTCGGAGACATTCCGCTTCGTTTTTTCGCAATATGCTGAAACCCTCACACGGCGTTGAAACAAAGCTTCCATGGGTCTGGCGATGGTTGCAGATAGTCTCTGAAACTCACACGAGTTGGCACGTGCAATTCCGGGCACGGGACAGGACTTGCACAGCTCGCGGGTCCAGCGCTGGCTGGAAGCTTTAAGCAGGCGGCATTCTTCCTGGTTGCGGCCGCGGAAGTAATCGCCATAGAAGTAAGGGCATTCGCTGCCCGCAGGAGTTTTCATAATGTCGAATTATAGGATGATTACATAAAAAATTTATAAGTGCAAAAAGTGAGCCTTGCAAAGGTCGCTTTTCACGTTCTGTGTTCTTTCAAAAGACCATCGCAAGGCTTATGCGCCAGAAAAAATTGTGTTCCCAACTATTCCTACACACGTGTGACGTATTCACCCGTTTCCGTGTTGACCCGGATGATGTCGCCAACCTTCACGAATTGCGGGCAGTTCACTTCGAGACCGGTCTCGGTCCTGACTTTCTTGGTCACGCCGGTGGCTGTATCACCCCGAATAGCGGTTTCCGCTTCCACCACTGCGAGATCCACCGAACCGGGAATTTCGACATCGATCGGCGCGCCGTTGTAGAAGGTCAGTTTGACCTCCATGCCCTCTTTCAGATAGGGGGCTTTGTCGCCCAGCACATCACTCTTGATCGCAGGTTGTTCGAAGGTTTCATTATTCATGAAGTGATAGAAATCACCGTCGCCGTACAAGTAGGAGACATTGTGAAAATCAAGGCTCACATCCTGAACCGATTGGCCCGAGTTGAAGGTACGTTCAATGTTTGCGCCCGTGAGCAGGTTGCGGGCCCTTATCCGAATGTTCGCATTGCCGCGACCCGTTTTGTTGTGGCTGTAATCCAGCACCTTGTACAGGTTGCCATCCAGTTCGAAGGTGACACCTTTGCGAAGTTCATTTACATCGATCATGCTTATATTTTCCTTGTCGAAGATCCCGCGCCGGCGGGGTGTGAGATTGAAGCGGCGGGATTATACTACGGAGATAGAGAGTAGAGAATAGAGAATAGAGAGTAGTGAATAGAGAATAGTGAATAGAGAGTAGAGCTCAGTGGGTGGATTCAGAGGCGGGGTCTTCATGAAGAAGCTGGACAGCATGAGGCAACACAGCAGTGATCACCTGCAAATTCTCCACCGCCCCTTTTGGGCTGCCAGGCAAATTGATAATCAGCGTTCTCTTGCGAATGCCCGCTAGAACTCTCGATAACATGGCATGCGGAGTGATTTTCAGGCTGGCGGCGCGCATCGCCTCGGCGAGGCCGGGCGCCTCGCGCTCGATGACTGCGCGGGTCGCCTCAGGGGTGACATCGCGCGGCGAAAACCCTGTGCCGCCGGTCGTCAGGATGATGTCCAGTTCGCCGCTGTCAGCCCAGGTGATTAGCAGATCGCGGATCGCGGATAGCTCGTCGGGCAGGAGCGCTTGTTTGGCGACCGACCAGCCCTCAGCCTGGATGAGATTCGCAAGCGCGGGTCCCGAGGCGTCGCGGCGTTCGCCGCGCGTGGACCGGTCCGAAAGAGTCAGAATCCCAAAGCGGATCGTCATTGCAGTTCTTTTCCAAACAAGCGGACATAGTCCATCAGATGCCAGCCGCGGCGCCGGTAATAATTCTCCAATTCGGTATTATCAGGCAGAACCATCAGATAACACTTCAGGCAGCCTTTGGCACGCAGCCGCCTCTCGACCTCCTCCATCAGGCGGGAACCAATCCCCACCTCGCGGAAGGAGGCGGCCACAGCCAGGTGATAGATCAGGCCGCGCCGGCCATCAAAGCCGCCGATGACCGAACCAACGATGCAGCCATCCGACTCGGCAACCAGGAACAGATCGGGGTCACGCGAGACCTTCTTTTCGATCTCAGCAAGCGTATCGGAACGGCCTACATTCACCCCTTTCTCCATGCTCGCCCACAACTGATAGACCGATTCATAGTCGGCCGGAAAACGAAAATCACGGATTTGCACGGACGGAGCAGCCACAGCGATTCAATTTACCGTTTCACCAGCCGAATGAGATCGTCGGGCGAGAACGGTTTCAGCAGAAAAGCGTTTGCCCCGGCGCGCATGCATTCCTCCTGCATACTCGAGCCCGAAGTCATCACAACATGCAGGTTGGAAAGATCGTTGTTCTTCCGAATCGCCTGGACGATTTCCACACCGTTCTGATTGCCAAAATGCACATCCAGTAAAAGGACATCAGGTTTTTTGTGCCCTACTTCCGCGGGGACATCTACACCGGTATTCAGCGCCAGAACTTCGAAACCTTCCATTTTGAGAAGAGTCTTCAGGAGCGACACCATCGTCACATCATCTTCAGCGAGCAGTATTTTTGCCATTGGTCCTTGTTTTCCTTGATGTGGTTTTCTTTTTGGAAGCCCGCTTCGAACCCGCCGACTTATTCGCACTGTTGCGCTTGTCCACAGGACTGCTTCGCTTGTGGTTTGCTTCCAGGGCCGAGTCGAGAACTTCATCCACGGTCTCCACAAAGACAAACTTCATGGATTTTTTGATCTCCTCGGGAACATCATCCAGATCATTTTCATTGCGCTTGGGCAGGATCACAGTGCGCAAGCCATTGCGATGGGCAGCCAACACTTTTTCCTTGACGCCGCCGATGGGCAGGACCTGGCCTCGCAATGTGATCTCGCCCGTCATCCCAACTTTCGGCTTGACCTTGCGGCCCGAAATCAGCGAAACCAGTGAGGCGGCGATGGTCACACCGGCAGAGGGACCATCCTTCGGCTGCGCACCGGAGGGGATATGCAAATGGATATCAGATTTATTGAAGAACTCGGTGTCGAGGCCCAGCTGTCTGGCGCGTGAACGCACAAAAGACAAGGCAGCGCGCGCCGATTCGTTCATTACGTTTCCGATGGAGCCTGTGATTTGAAAACCTTTTCCACCGGGCATGCTGGTCGCTTCCACAAACAGAACATCACCGCCATAGGGCGTCCACGCCAGACCCGGGACCACGCCCGGCATGGATGTCCGCTGATTGAGTTCCTCGGTTGCCTGGAAGATGGGATGGTCAAGGTATTCTTCCACCAGCGCGGGAGTGATCTGCGCCTCTTCCAATTTGCCTTCGGCAATCTGTGTGGCAACTTTTCGGCACACCGCGCCAATCTTCCTTTCGAGATTTCGAACCCCCGACTCGCGGGTATATTCGCGGATGATCTTCCGCAGGGCATCCTCGGCAAAAGTAATTTCGTTTTCACGCAGACTGTTCTCACGGATCTGGCGCGGGATCAGATAGCCGTTGGCAATGGCGATCTTTTCGCTTTCCGTGTACCCTGACAGGAAGATAATCTCCATGCGGTCGCGCAGTGGACCGGGAATGGTTTCCAGCGTATTGGCAGTGGTAATAAAGAATACCTGCGAAAGGTCATACGCCACTTCAAGGTAGTTATCACGAAATTCGGTGTTCTGCTCGGGGTCAAGGACTTCCAGCAAAGCCGAGGCGGGATCGCCGTGGAAGTCGAACGTAAGTTTGTCGATCTCATCGAGCATGAAGACCGGGTTTCTCGATTCAATACGGCGCAGAGCCTGCAGAATCCGCCCGGGCATCGAACCGATATAGGTCCGGCGATGACCGCGGATCTCGGCTTCGTCACGAATACCGCCCAGCGAAGCGCGCACAAACTTGCGGTCCATGGCGCGCGCAATGGACTGTCCGAGTGAGGTCTTGCCGACTCCCGGAGGTCCAACAAAGCAAAGGATCACGCCTTCGCGTTCACGCCGAATCTTATCCTCAGAAGGAGCTTTCGCCTCGTCCCTGCGTTCCAGGCGTAATTTACGGATTGCCAGAAACTCCAGGATGCGCTCCTTGACATCCTGCAGACCATAATGGTCCTTATCCAAAATCTCGCGCGCATGGTGAATATCGAGGTTGTCTTCCGTACCTTTTGACCAGGGTAATGAAACCAGCCAGTCCAAATAGCTTCGGATCACGCCATACTCAGCCGCGGCGGACGGCAGACGCGAAAGGCGCTCCAGCTCATGCTGCGCCTGTTTCTCGGCTTCGGCGGGCATCTTGGCTTCTTCGATTTTTTTGCGAAACTCCTCCGTCTCAGCCGCCTGCTCGTCCTTTTCGCCCAGCTCCTTTTGAATGGCTTTCATCTGCTCGCGCAGGAAATATTCACGCTGAACCTTTTCGATCTCGCCGCGCGCCTCGTTCTGGATCTTCTGCCCGAGCTGCAGAACCTCGGCTTCACGAACGAGCAGCCCGATCAGTTTTTTGAGTTTTTCGGCAACGGAGTCGATCTCGAGAATTTCCTGTGAATCCTTGATGTCCATCCGCTGGAAGTTCGCGATGGTATATGCGGTCTGTAAAGGATCCTCCACAGAGGTAATCGACCCCGCCAATTCCTCCGGGAAGGAGGGGATCATCTGGGTAATTTGCTGGAACTGGTCGCGCGCGTTGCGGGCGAGTGCATCGATCTCCAAACCTTCTTCGATCAACTCAGGCGCCAGTTCGATCTTCGCCTTGAGATAGGGCTCTTCAGCCACGAATTCACCCAGCCGGAAACGATCCATGCCCTGCACGAGCAGGCGGAGCGTCCCATCGGGGGCGCGCAGCAGGCGATGAACGATCGCAACCGTCCCCACCCGATACAAGTCATTGGGACCGGGCGATTCGAGCTCTGGATTGGTCGCGGCCACCAAACCGACCAGCTTGTCACCACCGACGACTTCATCCACCAGCTTGATCGAGCGCGGCTGACCGACCGTCAGCGGGACCGCGGTTTGGGGATAGACAACCACTCCGCGTAACGGCAGGATGGGAAGAATCTCCGGGTATTTGGGTGAGGGTGACATTTGAGAGGGATCTGACTCTGACGAGTTGGAATCTTTCTTTGGAAACCGAGAAAGCATGGAAGGCATGATCAGGGAAAACAATTCATTTTCCTCTTCATCATTCCACTGAAGCAGCTCATTCAGACCGGTTTGCCATCGGGAAGCAGGCATGTTTCTTAGTCATCCTTATCTTGCTTCGCAACGGATTTTGGAAGCACGATCGTCAAGAACCCATCCCTGTATTCGGCAGTCGCTTTTTCCATATCCACGATGACAGGGATTTCCACCGCGATCTCAAACCGTCCGAATCGTATTTCCATTTGATGGTACGCCCGCCGCTCATTGAGGTCGGAACGATATCCCGCGATCATCAAAATATTATTCTCGAATGCCACCTCAAAATCCTCATCCCGCATACCGGCGATTTCCACTTTTATGACATATCTTGCTTCGGTTTCATAGACATCTGTTGGAGGACTCCACACACTGGAACGGACATGCCAGCTCATGGAATGAAGGATTTCACGGCGCGTTTCCGTAATTGCAGAGACTGATTTGCGAACGATGGTCGGCATTAAAGCGTTCTCCTTACTCATACTCGGACTCAACAGACAGGCACGATCAGTGCCCCTGCCGAGATTCGAATTCCTGATCGACGACCCGAAAGAGGGGCACAATAAACCTGGTAAATTATACTTCCAATACGTCCGACTTGTAGGGAATTGCAGACCCTGAGAGTGGATAATTGCGTGGGCTTGCGGAAAGGCTTCACCACGGAGAACACACACCTGCCCCGATTTGCTTAGCAAATCGTGCAGGTGCCTGGGGAGTTCGCGGAGATTTTTAAAGGGTTTTCTCCGTGCGCTCCGTGGTGAAAAGATACTTAACCCATTCTTTTAGCCACTCCCCAGACCCTAAATGCCAATATGAACAGTATCCCCGCCTTGAAATCTTTTTCGTTTTAGGTTTCTCGGGATCGCTTGTGGAATCAGCGCCTCACCAGTCCGGCCGGCGATCCTGACCGGGATTGCGGGACAGGTTATAAGCCGCGCCTCCCTGGATCCTGATAACATAGATTTCCAGATTGCCATCCCGATCCGTTGAAAACGCGATCCAATCCCCGTTTGAGCCGATAGCCGGGTCCAGGTCCTGAGCAGGATTGTTCGTGAGGTTGGTCGGCGCTCCTCCATTTCCGGTCATTGTATAGATCTCAGGATTGCCGCCCCGATCTGTCACAAAGGCGAGCAGGTCGCCTCCAGCAAACCCGGAGGGAGTGTGATCATTTGCCGGGTTCTGTGTCAGGTTCACCAATCCCGTGCCATCTGGGCGTACTTTGTATATCTCCTGATTGCCATCGCGTGTGCTGGTAAAGGCAATCCAATCCTGTGAGCCAAGCACTCCACCGACAGAGAACCATGCCGGCGAGGAATCATTTGCCGGGTGATTCGTCAGGTTACGCACTGCGGAGCCGTCGCTGCGCATGATATAGATTTCCTGATTCCCGTCGCGGTTGGTAGTGAAAGCGATCCAGTTCCCATCCGGTGACCAGGCAGGCTGCTGGTCGTCGGCGGCATGGCTGGTGAGGTTCAGAGGCACGCGGCCGTCGACGCCGCCGAGATAGATTTCATTGTTGCCATCCTGATTCGAAACGTACGCAACTTGCACGGAATCAGCCGCAAGGGCGGGCTGTATATCCTGTGCCGCGTTCGTCGTCAGGCGGGTCATGGATTGATTGGCAAGATTCAGGGCATAGATCTCAAAGTTGCCATCCCGGTTCGATTCAAAGACCATCGTTCCCTGCAGGCTGGGAGGGACCGGGGTAAGGGTGGCAGCTGGCGGGCTGGTCGGAACGGGCGTCGCGGTTGGAGTCATAGTCGGAAGTACGACTGTCGGTGAACCCGCAATTGCCGTGGCAGTCAACGAAGGGTTTGCTGGATCACAGGGGTCCAGGTCTTTCCCATCGACGATTCCATCGCCATCTGAATCAGGGTCGCGGGGACGCGGGCAATTCTGGTTTTCCTGACCGTCCAGAAGACCATCACTATCGGTATCAGGATTGAGTGGATCCGTTCCAAGCCTGATCTCTTCACCGTCTGAGAGACCATCGTTATCCGTATCAGGTCTTAGCGGATCGGTTCCGCGGGCGATTTCGTCTCCGTCCAATAGTCCATCATCATCTGTGTCCGGGTTGAGAGGATCAGTCATATATCTGTGAACCTCCTCACCATCCTGTAACCCGTCAGCATCGGTGTCCGGGAGAAGTGGATTTGTCCCGTAGGTTTTCACTTCCTCCCCATCCAGGAGTCCATCGCCATCCGTATCAGCCGCAAAAGGATCCGTCCCGAGATCGATCTCTTCGTTGTTGGTCAGCCCATCGCCATCGGAATCTTCCTGGCCCGAGAGGACGGCCTGGGTCTGATTGAACGAAGCCGTCTGCGTAGCCCGTGCGGATGTCTGCATGCCTCTGAGTGGAATGAGGAGAAGGAGACAGAACATCAGGAATCCGATCACCAGTGTGGATATCAACCACATCGGGATCAAGCCTTTTTCATTTACCTGCCCCGAGAGCTCCACGGATTTGTTTTCCGTGGACAGGACTTTGACAGTAAACGGATATGCTTCCTCCCGCCCAACGATCGGGCGCGACCTGAGCCTGCTGCGGAACGGATAAACGCCTCTCTCCCCAGCCGCAACTTGAATCCTCTCTCCCGGAGGGATCTCCACATATGCAATTTCAATTTGCTCTGTACCCGGCTGCGACCCCGCTCTGGCGACCTGGATAGCTTTTTCGAATCTCAATGTGCTGGCAGGGCTTTGAAAACTCAGGTCATATGTATCAATTGTGTTTCCTTCGTTATTGATGATCACCTGCCCAAATTGGTTTGCCTGGCGCGTCGCCGGTTCCAGAGAGGCGGAAAACTGCGAGAACGCCGCGATCGTTAGAATACACTCCACTTCAGTTTTTTGATCGGGAAAATCCTGGCTGATAAACTGAATGGTGAACGGTGTCCGCCCGGCCGCGGCCTGAGATGAGCGGGGCACATTGATCGTCAACAGGATCTCCCTGCTGGTCGAGGGCTCCAGTCCTGTGAGCGCAGAGTTTGTTGAGACCCAATTTGCCGGGATGCCTTCGACCTTCAGCCGGAAACTATCCGCCTCCAGTCCGCGATTTTGCAGGAGGATCGGAATCTGGATGCTCGAACCCGGAGAGATGGAAAAGTGGATCGAGCCCAGCAGGACGCCGATCCGACCCTGCGACTGATAGGCGGCCACCGTCAGGACACTGCGCACCGTAACCGCTCGTTTTGGATTCGTCTGGCTGACGGCGCGCACATCCAGGGGATATTGGCCAACACGACTTTGAGGCACAGGAGGCGGTTGAACGGTAAGGAGAACTTGCTTTGCCTCTCCGGCAGCCACATGCACTACAGGCGTGTCAATGGTTATCCAGTCCGCTGGCACCCCTTTGACCTGGATGTCAATATAATCTTCGTTGGGACTTTTATTAATGATTGCAACATGAAGCTGAACCCTGCCTTCCGGCGGAACACTCACCTGTTCTTCCTTAACTGCCAATATGAGCTGATCTTCTTCTCTGGTTTGATAAGAACTGCTATTCATAATCCCTGACTCCCTTCGTCACAGCCTTGTTTGGACTGCGACCAATCTGTTCCATGAAACATAGTTTCTCTATAAATAAGAACGAAAAAGGCGGTGATTTATTCCGGCTGGATTGACGACTATATGGAATATGCGAAGTTCCTGCACGAATGCAAGCTACCGCCCCATGACTGGGTTTTATCAACCCCGATTACAAAGGTACTGCATAAACGGTATCAAAGAGGCGAGTGTTTGACCATGTATCCAGATAGGGCACAGGGATATAAAAAAGGATATATTTGGAGGATAATCAAACCCGGCGTGGGCAGGAGACCAGCGCCGAGCGGAGAGACGCACCAACCCGGCAGGGTATCACCGTGTGGAGACCCTCACCGACTCCAGCGAAACCAACCCCGATCTTTAGCAGTTTTTCTTCGGTGACAATTACTGCACCGGACTTCACATTTCTCTATTTCCTCTTTAATTCGCGCTAACGGAAAACCACGACCGATCATCGTCGATATGGCATCAACCTTCTCGCCACGGACATGGTCGAACTCAAGCACAATTGGATCGGATTCACTGCAATCGATACAGGGGTGAGTTGCAAGGTAGTCCCAGGCTTACTGGCTTGCTTCATTCCTATACTCGATTGTGTTCATTCTTAATATGGGTGTCTCTATTTTCGTAATACCACCTGTTCGACCGCTCAGCAGTACAACGTTTACAAACTGTCTGCCGTGTTCCACGTAATTTGTTTTTCAATGGGAATTCTTCCAACGGCTTTTCTTGATGGCATCTGATACAGACTTTAGTAGAGCTCATATATTCCTCCCTTTGTCATACTTTGAATTAAAAGTATCGCCCATTTGAAGGGGCGATACTTACTTATTTTTGAGCGCCCCTGGCGCGGGTCGAACGCGCAACCGCCGGCTTAGAAGGCCGTTACTCTTTCCATTGAGCTACAGGGGCAGGCGTCTCAATTGTATTACGTCCTTGAAAAAGAGGCAAATCACCCCTCATCCTGCACCTAAACGCTATAGGGCCTGATTCCCTTATACACCCGCGCGCCTGCCAGGGTCCGCAGGATCGTTTCGGGCGGGCGTTTGAGCCTGGCGCCCAGGTCAGCCGAACTCATGGGATGATTGCCATTCGTCAGGAACAGGCGAAATACCGCCTCGACCAGGGCAGTCTGCTGGGTTAGAAAATCCGGCTGCTTCACACAATGCGTCATGAGCGCATTCTGGATACCATCCACCGGTGTGACCTCGGCCGTGACAGGGTCGACCCAATCGATGGCCTGCCCCTCCTCGGTATTTTCAAATGCAGCCTGGTGTTCGGCACACAGCAGGGAACGCAAATACACATGCCAATCGCGCTCATTTTTTTTCCACCAGTCAAAATCGATGTGAAAGGGGGTATTAAGTGTCGGTTTTACGAGGCTAAAGCGCTTTCCTTCCACCATCTGTCACTCCAATTCGCTCAAACGAAAATATAGATCGCCAATATGCGTAAATTCCGGTCGGCTCCCCAGCAGGGCAAACAACGGCGCGGGTGGAACACGCCTGACAATATTGACCGCGGAATACAACTCCTGGGCATGCACGTGCCCCTGCGGCGTCAGCTTGGACATCTCGCGGATCATATCCGCAACCAGTTTTTCAAAGGGACGCCTGTGATCCTGGAGCCAGAGTTGGTCCACTGCTTCCATGGATGGGATCGCGAACGCCATGCGATCATTGAACTCTGCCGAAACGGGCTGTTTCAACAGGGCAAACACCATGCCGCCATCCGCGCCGACGATCACCGTGCGCACCCAGTCTTTCGTTGAACGATAGGTCTTCGCCTCCACGATCACTTCACCGGGTTGTTCGCCGCGGCGAATTCGCACCAGGCTGCCAGCCATCAACTCATTTGTCTTATACCATTCGCGCAAACCAAACACATAGCCGTATTCGCGGACGACCCAGCCCGGCATCTTTTGCTTTGTCCTGCCATCCACCAGGGTCACGCGAACGCGCGGCGATTCATAAGCAGTTGGAAAGAGAGACCTCACGCGCGCCGAGAGAGGCAGCGTCCCCGCCTGCAGGTGAGGATAAATCAACGCGACGGTGGCTTCCTTTACCTCCGCGCTCGAGGGTGCTTCGACCTCGCTCAGCTCGTCATCCAATTGAGCTTCGAGATCCAGCATTTGCGGAGTGAGAGCCGCGCGGTCATATTCAATGGGGGAATAGCGCAAATACAGCGGGACTTCACGAACTTCTGCGGGTTCAAGCCGCCGCAAGCACCACAGCACCTCGCCGGCAGGACCAACTTCATCAAAGCGCGTATCTTCCTGCAGGGCAAAGTTGAGCGAAAACTCCGCCAGTTTGGGGTTGACGCCCTCCGGCAAAGCCACGTCCTTGAGCAGCGCAGCCGTGGGAAGAGGTTCGCCCCCAGCCATGTCCAGGACGGCTTCCGCCAGATTCAGGTGTCCGACATTGACGTCAAGGAGCAGGGCGCGCGGGAACCAGCGGCCCGCGATTCGAACCAGTTCGTCGTCGGCCCGGAACGCGGCTTCGACTTTCCTTTCGAGGGAATTGCCATGCGCGTGGAGAATCTCTTCAGCGTTGAAGCCCTCCTCTTCAGCGGTAGCCGACTGCTCGTTCAGCGAATGATTCGCCAGACCGGCGGCGAAGAGTCGCTCTGCGCCATTTCCCAGGTCGACTGTCAAAACATCAAATGACTCAATCTCGGGATTTGTCCCCGCCCGCACCGCGGTGACTTTCCCATGCTTCCAATTCAACGCCGGGAAAACAAGATCATCGCCGACCTGATAGGATTCGCGGGGAAAGTATGGTTTACCACCCGCCTCGCGTCGTTGCTGCGTCGTAAGCCGTTCCACGCGAATACGCTCATTGACGAACACCGTCACGAGCTCACGCACTGTCAACGGGGTCTCATGTTCAAATAGGTGGTTGTGGAGAAATTCAACGTCTTGTTGTGTGATCTGGAGGTCAGTCCAGTAGTCTGTGGAAATAAGTGGGTCGCTTACCATTACTCAGCCTTGGTGTAGTGTCGCCGCGCATTCTCTGCGCATAGCGCGGTTATTATACCTTACCTTGTGATGAGATGCACGTGAAAGATGTATAATCTCGAACATGATTCTTTCACTTGCGCAGGCATTGCGCGTGGGTCCTGCGCCCCGGATTGCATTCATTGGAGCGGGTGGTAAAACAACAGCCATGTTTCGATTGGCAAAACAACTGCCGTCGCCAGTAATGGTAACGGCGACATCTCATCTCGGTGCCTGGCAGACCGGGCAGGCCGATCAGCATATCATCGCGGAGACACCTGCGCCACTCGAAGAGCTGGAGCATGGCTCGAAAGGGGTCATTCTCGTGACAGGCGCAAGGGACGGAGACAGGGTCCAGCCGGTTGGCAGCCATTTGATGGACTGGCTGAAACAGTATTGCGACGTTCACTCGATGCCGCTGCTCATCGAAGCCGATGGATCACGTGAGAAGCCATTGAAAGCCTGGGCAGAGCACGAGCCGCCCATCCCTGCTTTCGTCGAAATGGTCCTGCAGATCGTCGGTCTCACAGGTCTCGGACAGCCATTGAACGATGAAAATGTGCATCGTCCTGAAATATTTTCGAAACTGAGCGGGCTGCGCCCCGACCAGTTGATTACGCCGGATGCTCTCGTTCGAGTGTTGACACATGCCGAAGGCGGACTCAGGAACATCCCGGAAAATGCACGGAGTGCTGTGCTGCTCAATCAAGCGGATACGCCTGAATTACAGTCCGCTGCACAGGGGCTGGCACATGCTTTAATCCCTGCTTATCAATCTGCGATCATTGCCAGCCTGAAACAGGAGATGATCTTTGCGGTCCACGAGCCTGTCGCAGGGATCGTGCTCGCGGCAGGCGGGTCGACGCGATTCGGCCAGCCAAAGCAATTGCTAGATTGGAAAGGTCAGCCGTTTATACGTGTCGCTGCAACAACCGCGCTGGAGGCGGGGCTTTCCCCTGTGGTGGTTGTCACGGGTGCAAACGCAGAGCAGATCGAGTCAACGATCAAAGATTTAAATGTGATCATTGTTAGAAACGAGGTATGGCAGAGCGGTCAGGGCAGCTCGATCAGGGCGGGCATTCGTTCGCTACCCCCTCCCGGCCTCCCCCAAATACGACAACAAGTCTCTTCACTTTACGAAAAAAATCTTCATGACGTATTTGGGGGAGGTGCCCGCAGGGTGGAGGGGGTCGGTGCAGCCATCTTCCTGCTCGCCGACCAGCCACAGATCACCACCTCCATCCTGCGAGCTTTGGCAGAGAAGCATGCCGAAGGATTGTATCCAATCGTTGCGCCCATGGTCATGGATCAGCGCGCGAACCCGGTTTTGTTCGACTGCCTCACATTCCCGGATCTGCTCGAGCTGGAGGGTGATGTCGGTGGGCGGGGGATCTTCCACAAGCACCCCGTCGAATATTTGCCCTGGCACGACGATCGTCTTTTGCTGGATGTCGACACACCGGAAATGTACAAGCGATTAATCACGGACGATACCTTATGATTTCAGCCATCATTCTTGCCGCGGGCATGTCCAGGCGGATGGGACAGCCAAAAATGCTTTTGCCGTGGGGAAGGTTGACGGTCATCGAGTATGTCATCACCACCTTTTTGAGCGCAGGCGCAGAAGATATCCTCGTCATCACAGGCGGCGCACGCGACCAGGTGGAAGAGAGAATCGCGCCATATCCCGTACGAGGGATCTACAACAAGGATTATGCGAACGAGGAGATGCTGTCATCGCTTCAGTGCGGGCTGCGGGCGATGTCGGATCAGGTGCAGGGGACATTGATCGGCCTCGGCGACCAGCCTCAGGTCCAGGAGGGGATCGTACGCCGTGTCCGGGAGGCATACCAGGAGAGCAGGTCCCGACTGGTCGTGCCGAGCTTTCAAATGAGACGCGGTCATCCCTGGCTGGTCGCGCGCCCCCTATGGGATGAGCTGCTCCAAATGAAACCGCCAGAATCCCCGCGCGATTTTCTGAATAGACATACCGGCGAAATCCACTACGTGGAGGTGGATACGCCCAGTGTGCTTGCAGACCTGGATACGCCCGATGATTATCACAGGGCACGCCCATAGCCGGGCCATTCGCAGCAAAAAAGATAGGGACGGGGGGGGAATAACGACAACACAAGCAGTTGATACGTGAATAACCATCAGGCAGATCCTCGGACCTGCCTGATTTATTTAACTGATGTTACGCAGGCAAGTACCTTCACCACGGAGAACACACACCTGCCCTGGCGGGTGGTGCCAGGGGAGATTTTTAAAGGGTTCTCTCCGTGTTCTTCGCGAAGCACACTCGAAGAGTGCCATGCGCTCCGTGGTGAAACTGCGTAAGGTGAGTTATTTAAGCCTGTAAAAATACGGATTGGTTTTACGCAGTTCGAACCCCATGGATTGATATAACCGATTTGCCGCCTCGCGGCTTGGATTGGACGTCAGCGACACGCCCTCCGCTCCGGAGACGCGCGCCATCTCGATGGCGCGGCGCATCAGTGCCTCGCCGATCCCCCGCCCGCGCCTGCTTTCGTCCACGATCACATCTTCGATAATGGAACGCAAACCCGTGGGTACACGGTAAACGGTCAGGCACAAGACACCGGCGATGGGACCGCTTTCATCGGGCTCACGCGCCACCAGGAGCCGCGAGGCTTCCGATCGGATGAGCGCCTTCAAATCCTCCAGCGTGGGCGGTGCCTTGTGCGCGCCCAATTGCGGAATCAGGCGCTGCAAGGCTTCACAAAGCTCCTGCGTGGCTTCCGAGGCAATTCCAATATACATGCACTTCGTCTCCGCTCAATGTGATTTATGCAGGTTTCGCCTGTCCAATTTTCGGGAAGAAACTAAGCAGCGCGTAGTACGCGAAATAAGCGAGCGAAATCCAGACAATCCATTGCGGGACACTCGGATATTGCAGGAATCCCCAGACGCCGATGCCGGCGTAAAGATAAGTCAGGACCAGTGTGAGCCGCCGCAGGCGGGTATTTCGACTCGGGTAGAGATACTTCACGGGCACGAACACCAATACATTGCAGATCACCAGGACAACCAGGTTGATCCACGGGTTTAACCGCAGCAGCAGCATGTAAAGCACCAGGAAGTTCCAATACGATGGAAAACCTTTAAAGAAATAAGATTTATCATCAGTTTTGGCATCGATTTGCGTAAACTGATAGGCAGAGATCAACAAAATCGAAAAAGCGCCCGCCATCTCCAAACCTGGAGGCAGGAGATTGGGGGCTTTGATCAGGATCAGCGCCGCAACGACCACATAGTTGAAGTAATCGATGATATTGTCGAGCAGGGCACCGTCCAAACGGTGGGCATATTCCCTGACACGGAACCAGCGCGCCAGTGTGCCATCGAACCCGTCCACGAACATGGCAACGATGATCCAAAAGATGGCTGCCCGCCAGTTCTGTTCGAAGATTGCCAGCACGGTCAACACCCCCCAGACCGCGCCGGTCGCTGTGAATAGATGTACGCTCCAAGCCAGAGCCTTTTTCACCGACAACGGAAGTCGTTCAAACATTTTCACCTCAAGATCAGCACAATCACTGTTATTATAAAGGCGAAGGTGGACCTTTCTTAGCGCCTTACAGTATTGAGAACGGTGAAGAGTATACTCAAACCAAGGACATCACCCCTGTATACGAAATTGGAGAATGCATACATGACCCCCCTGAACTCAGAACATCTCATAGAACATATCTCTTTCCTTTGTAAAAAACTGCCTCCACGCCAGCCAACCACATCGGGGGAACGCCAGGCAGCGGAATACGTCCACGTGACGCTGCAAACGTTGGGAATCGAAAGCCGCATCGAGACGTTTAAAGGCATCCCCACACTGGGGCTTCCCGGCATCCTTGCCGTGTTGGTCGGGCTGTCAGCCATCCCCTTTGGCTGGACAGATTTTGCTTTCGGAAAGTGGATCGCTGGCGTCCTGATGCTGGTTTGCGGGCTGACTATGTATCAATTGTATGCCACCATCCCGCCGTTTTTCAGCAAGTGGATCGAACGCTGGGACAGTTGGAATGTTATTGGGCAGATCAAACCTGCCCCTGCAGCCAAACGGCGGATCTACCTGCTTGGGCATCTCGACGCCAACAAGCAGCGCTTCCTGCTGCCCACCCCAGACCCGCGCCTGCTCAAACCCAGTCAGACCTTTTCCGTCCTCATTCCAGTCATTGTTGGATTGACGTTTTGGAGTGAGGCGCTTTTTGGCTGGAATCTGTTCTGGGTACAAGCCACAGCCCTTGGTTTCCTTGCGATCAGCATTGGGATGCTGCTATTCGACGAGACCCAGCCAACCGTCGAAGGTGCGAACGATAATGCAAGCGCGGTCAGCATCCTGCTTGGAATTGCGAAAACGCTCAAAGCTCAGCCGACTCAGAACAGCGAAGTTATCCTGCTGTTTACCGGCTGCGAGGAAGTGGGGCATCATGGATTGAAGGATTATCTTCGACGCTACCAGCCCGCCATAGAAAACGCTTATTGGATTGATCTGGAACTGGTCGGCGCAGGGAATATTTGCTACGCCACCCGACACGGCGTCACCTACCTGACGGAATATCAACCCGGACCGGAAATTCTCAGCCTGGCCCGGCAAACGGCTCAACGGCACCCGGAGTTGAAGGTTACCGGGCGCGACATGCTGATCCTGGAGGAGGTCGCCACACTGCGTCACGCCGGTCATAATGCCCTATGCATCATGGGCTATGATGAACATGGCTACCTGCCCCTCTGGCATCGCCTGACCGACCGGCTGGAAAATCTGGAGCCTGCCGCCCTTCAACGCGCCGCGCATTTCACCTGGGAATTGATCCAGACGATCGACCGATTGGAGTGAAAAAGGAGATTTCATGAAAGTCATCGTTGATTTGTGCATCATCCCCATCGGGGTTGGGATATCGTTATCGTCGTACGTCGCGGCGTGCGAAAAAATTCTATTGGACGCGGGGTTAAAGACTCAACTCCATGCCAACGGGACAAATATCGAGGGAGAATGGGATGAGGTGTTTGATGCCATTCGAAGATGCCACGAAACACTTCATGAAATGGGAGTACCCCGAATCGCCGCGACGATCAGGGTTGGGACACGAACAGATCGCCATCAGACCATGGAAGACAAAATACAGAGTGTGCAAGTTAAACTCAGTAAATCACAGATGTCAAAAACATCAGGCAATCGATAAGCAAAAGTCTATGGTTGATTACCTTACACTTTCAAAATCCGGACGCTGACTCACGCTGAAAACGCAGAATTTTCTTTTTGGATCAG
>JAFGCG010000002.1 GCA_016932715.1 Anaerolineales bacterium | reverse complement strand
GCCAGCACAGATGGTGCAATGTAGTTTTCTGGCGACTTAAGTTCCATATGTGCCGGTTTTTTGCCTTTAGACGCTAAACAAGTACTACCAAAGGAGGAGGTATGACGACAAATCGTCAATTCTCTCTGGCTCTGCAAGCGTTGACGGAACTGAAGACCGACACGTCGACGCCTCCCTCCAAGCCGGTAGCTGTTGCGCCGGCCTTGAGCGCTGTCTTGGCTGAGATCGGTCCCATTCCCGCGGAAGCCCTGTTGCTGGGCATTGCCTCGGATGGTCTACCGGTGCTGCTGAATTTATATGATCCGCACCCCGGTCCCATGCTGATCGCTGGAGATGCAGGTTCGGGCAAGACGGCTTTCCTGCAAACCATGGCGCATTCTGTGGCACAGACGCATGAGGTGGGTGAGGTACGGTTTGGAGTCATCACGAACTATCCTGAAGAGTGGGAAAGCGTCACAGCCTTGCCTCACCAGGCTGGGGTGTTCGCGGTGGGACGTCAGGATGCACAGGATTTTATCCATTCCCTGGCATCCTGGGCGCACGCCAACAAGGATACAAATCAGTGTATGTTGTTATTCGTTGATGACCTTGAGTCGGTGGCAAGCCTGGACCTGCAGGCTGTGCGGGATTTTCGCTGGCTTCTGCTGCGCGGACCCGCGCGCCGAGTCTGGCCGGTTGTGACGTTGAACGCGCCCCGCTATGGACAGGTCATCTCCTGGCTGCAAAGTTTCCGGACGCGGATCTTTGGTCACGTTGCCAGCAGACGCGTCGCGGAAGCGCTTGGCGGAGACAAAGCCTCGGTCCTGGGTCAGCTCGAACCACGGATCCAATTTTCGCTGCGCGAGACTACAGTCCCGCGTGCTCTTGGCGGGAAGGAGAATTGGCTTCGTTTCTGGCTGCCGAGTTGTGACGCAGAGCGTCATGGCGCCAACGGCGCTCACTAGCAAGTCTATCTCGATTGTGCTACAATCAAATGGTTAGATGCATCGATGAATGGTGGTCCGGCAATCAGAGGGAATTCTCTACAGTCCCGCGGGTTGTTGGCGGGGCGCTTCTTGGCACCTGGGTGTCTGTGATCGCTGGGAGTCATGCACATCGAATCCGCTTTGCCGTGGGAGCAGCTTCACTTTCACGGCCCACACTCAGGAGAAGAGTATTGCTATGGAAGCAAAACTATATGTAGGCAATCTGCCGTACACCACTGTTGACGCCGACCTGGAGAATCTATTCGCCCAGGCGGGCACAGTGAAATCCGCTCAGGTCATCCGGGATCGTGCGAGTGGGCGCTCGAAGGGTTTTGGCTTTGTGGAAATGTCCTCAGCCGAGGAAGCCCAGAGTGCCATTACCATGTTCCACGGGAAGGACTTTAGCGGCCGCCCTCTCACCGTAAACCTTGCACGTCCACGCGAAGAGCGCCCTGCTGGCGGCGGCTTCCGCAGTGGTGGGGGCCGCAAGCCGGGTGGGAATGGTGACCGGGAGCGCCGACGCGATTATTAGCTCACCGTAGTATGTACTAGTTTTGAGCCAAATGGGCGGTGCCAACCATTTGGCTCAATTTATTTCCAGTCAGGTCGAAAAAAATGTTTGTTCGTGAGTACCGCCCGGAAGATTTCAACGCGCTGACCATCCTCTGGCGGGTTGCACGCGAGAAAACTAAGGAAACATGCGTCCCACTTATCTCGAAATTAACCTCACTCAACTCAGAAAAAATATCGAAGCGATCCGTGCCCATGTTGCACCCGCGAAGATCCTGCCAATGGTCAAAGCCAACGCCTACGGTCACGGGGTGGATGGGGTCGCGCCATTCATCGAGCCATACGCAGATAGCCTCGGTGTCGCGGTTGTGGAGGAAGGGA
Organism: Anaerolineales bacterium; assembly: GCA_016932715.1. Lineage (GTDB taxonomy): Bacteria > Chloroflexota > Anaerolineae > Anaerolineales > Villigracilaceae > Defluviilinea. The sequence continues at coordinate 29,753 of JAFGCG010000002.1, read as the reverse complement.
TTCATCTGCGTGAATTGGGAATCAGGAAACCGATCCTGGTTGCGGGCGCGACCCTGCCGGAGCAGGTTCCCTTGTTTGCCGAGTATGATCTGACGCTGGACTGCGCTTCCCATGACTTGCTCGATATGGCTGAGGAGGTGTCCCGCTCGACCGGTGCGCGCATCAAGATTCATCTTAATATTGACACCGGCATGGAGCGGACAGGTGTCCGCGACTATGAGGCAGAAGCTTTCCTCTTGAAAGCTTCTGCGTGTAAACATATTGAGGTGGAAGGGATCTACACTCATCTGGCAAACTCCGAAATGCCCGATAGAAGTTATTCGTTCATGCAACTGGAGCGTTTTCAAGGAGTCATCGACCTTTATAACAAACACAGCCTGCCTGTCCCACCACTCCGGCATGTGTGCAATTCCGGTGGGATTTTGCATCTGCCGGAAGCCTATTTTGAGATGGTACGTCCGGGTCTCCTCTTCTACGGTGTCTATCCAGGCGCTGAAGTGGAAAGGACGATAGATGTCAAGCCCGCGCTGACCTGGCGTTCGCGCGTCGCGCACTCGAAGCGGACGCGGCCCGGGCGGCCCGTCAGCTATGGGTCGCTGTGGCAGGCTGAGGCGGAGACGGGCATCGTCACAGTCCCCTGCGGTTACGCGGATGGGTATTTCCGCCGCATGACCAATCGCGCCCGGGTCCTCATCGGCCAAAAGGAATATCCGCAGGTCGGCAGAATTTGCATGGATCATTTTATGGTCGATGTCGGTGAGGACGATATCCGGGTGGGCGACGAAGTGATTCTGCTGGGAGAGGGTATCCGGGCGGAGGATCTCGCCCAATGGACCGGAACCGCTGAGTACGAAGTGTTGACGGACATCGGCGCACGCGTGCCGCGCGTATATGTAAACGAGTGATGGTAGAATGGGGCGACTTCTTTTGAGGTGAAGTGTGAAGAAAACGATTAAAAATTACTGGGGCATATTTATGATCGCGGCTCTCATTGTCGCCCTCGATCAGTGGACAAAGTGGTGGGTGCGTACCAACATCGCTGCGGGCGAAAGCTGGCTGCCTGATTCGCTGCAATGGCTGAGCCCCTACGCGCGCATCGTGCACTGGTACAACCGCGGCGCGGCATTCGGCATGTTCCAGGAAGGGAATATGGTTTTCACGGTGCTGGCTTTCATTGTGATTGCTGCGATCATTTATTATTATCCGCAGATCTCCAATGCAGACTGGCCGCTGCGTCTTGCGATGAGCATGCAGATGGGCGGCGCGATGGGCAACCTGATCGACCGCCTGACCATTGGGCACGTGACAGACTTTATTTCCATCGGCACGTTCCCGGTGTTCAACGTAGCCGATTCAAGCATCAGTGTCGGTTGTGTGGTTTTACTGCTGGGTGTCTGGTGGCAGGAGCGTCTTGCCAGGAAAGCGAAGGCAGAGGCGCAAGCCGCCTCGCCAGATCAACCAGGCGAAGTCGAAGATCCCGCGTGACGGGGCAGCAAGTGAATGAGCGCGTCCTAACCTTCCGCTTTGATAAAAAGACTCCTGAGCGGCTCGATAAATTTCTGGTCGGGCTGTTGCAGGAGTTTTCCACAGGACAGCTGCGCTTGTCGCGCTCACGCATCCAGGCGCTGATCGCGGAAGGCTTTGTGGAGGTGGACGGTCGCGCGGCGAAGAAAGCGGGGCAGGCCCTGGAGAGCGGATCCACGGTGACGGTCCGGATTCCACCACCCGCCCCGACAGACCTGGTCGCAGAAAAGATTCCGCTCGATATCGTTTTCGAGAACGAGGATCTGATCGTGGTCAATAAGCCGGCCGGCATGGTCGTCCATCCGGCCGCGGGACATGCCTCCGGGACGCTGGTTAATGCGGTGCTGGGGTATGACCCGGAGATCGAGGGGATCGGCGGCGAAGAGCGACCGGGCGTCGTTCACAGGCTGGATAAGGAAACCTCCGGCTTGATCCTGCTGGCGAAGAACGAGCAGGCCCACCGCTGGCTGCAGGATCAATTCCGCTTAAGGAAGGTCGAGAAAACCTATCTGGCGCTCGTCGACGGAAAACCGCCGACACCTTCCGGTCGCGTCGAATCGTATATCGGCCGCGATCCAAGTCACCGCAAGCGCATGGCAAATGTCCCGGAGAGCCGGGGGCGCGAAGCGATCTCGGAATACAAAACCGTCGAAAGTTTCCGCAAACACACGTTGCTGGAGTTTCATCCTTTAACAGGACGTACACATCAGATCCGACTACACTGTGCATTTTTAGGCTGTCCCATTGTGGGTGATGAGGTCTATGGGAGGAAGAAACCCTCTGTGGAAATTAGTCGGCATTTTCTCCATGCATACCGTTTGAAGATTATCCTGCCGGGCGAAAAAGAGACAAGGCTGTTTGAAGTACCCTTACCTGAAGAGTTGAACCACGTATTGATTTCTCTGCGTGCTGAATAATGACGAAATATTTAATACTGGTAAAACATTCCGTTCCGGAAATAGAAGAAGATCATCCGGCAAACACATGGAAGCTTTCAAAGGAAGGTCGATTGCGTGCTCAGCAATTGGCTGAACAAATCAGGAGCTTTGAGCCGGAAATCATGATCTCCAGCGATGAACCAAAAGCGAAAGAGACGGCTGAGATCCTTGCCAGTCAGCTTCAACTGGATGTGGAAACTGTCCCTGATTTGCATGAACATGCCAGGGGCAATGTACCGTACCTTCGTCACGACGCATTTCAGACTTCGATCCGTGATTTCTTTCAAAAGCCGGATGAGCTTGTGTTTGGAGAAGAAACAGCCAACCAGGCCTATACTCGGTTCTATCGGGCTGTGCATTCTGTTCTGAATGAACATAGGAACAAAACAATTGCGATCGTGACGCACGGGACTGTCATTTCCTTGTTCGTGTCACGACTAACAGGAAGTTCTGACCTGGAACTTTGGAATAAACTTGGTTTGCCATCTTTTGTGGCAATCGATCTGTATTCGAATACACTGCTTGTGAAAAGTGTTATTGCCTGAGGAGACACCATGGAATACATTGACCTTCGTTCTGATACCGTCACCAAGCCAACGCCCGAGATGCGCGAAGCAATGGCGGAAGCCGAAGTTGGGGATGACGTGTATCGCGATGACCCGACGGTAAACCGGCTGGAGGAGTTGGCGGCGGAAATGCTGGGCAAGGAAGCAGCTTTATTCGTTCCCTCCGGGACAATGGGCAACCTGCTCGCGCTGCTGGTCCACTGTCAGCGCGGCGATGAGGTCATTGTCGGGAATCAGTCTCACATCTATTTGAACGAAGCCGGCGGGATGTCCGCGTTGGGTGGGATTCAGCCCTGTCCGATTCAGAATCAGCCGGACGGGTCGCTGGCGATAAAAGATATCTTCGCTTCCATTCGGACTGAAGACGTGCATCACCCGATTACACGGCTGATCTGTCTTGAAAACACGCAAAATATTTGTGGTGGCGTTCCACTTACTGCGGAATATACACGTCAGATCGGTGAACTGGCTCATCACAACCACCTCCGTCTGCATCTCGACGGCGCGCGTATTTTCAATGCGGCCATTGCCCAGAATGTATCTGTCGAGGAATTAGTTAAGCCCGCCGATTCGGTCATGTTCTGTTTGAGCAAAGGACTGGCGGCGCCCATTGGTTCCATGCTGGTGGGTACAAACAAGTTCATCGCGCGGGCTCGGCATATCCGCAAGATGCTCGGCGGTGGGATGCGCCAGGTTGGGGTCCTGGCGGCTGCAGGAATCATCTCGCTGGAGAAGATGACGAAGCGGCTCGGTGAAGATCACGCTCGAGCGAGGAAACTGGCGGATGGCCTCAGGCAGGTCGAAGGTCTGGAGGTCGATGCGGGATCCCCATATACAAATATGGTGTATCTGAATCTGTCTGAAAATGTCCCGGTCAATGCGCAGCAGATCATTCAGAGGATGAGAGATGATGGTGTCCTGGTGGACTCGGAAAGCGCCAGGCGTTTTCGTCTGGTCACACACTTTTGGATCGATGATGCGGCAGTCGAAAAGACGGTATCCGCATTTGCGAAATCGTTGCGCTGAGCAAAACATGACTCACCCCGAAAATAATTTTCCGGGGTGAGTTTCTTTTGAAAGCAAAAGGGACGCTGACGCACGCTGACCAACGCAGATTTTTTCTTTTGAATCAGCGTCTATCTGCGTCCAGATTAATTTGGGGGTTAATCATGCTTTTTATTTCTGAAAATTCTGCCAGTGGGAAATACCCGGCTCGATCTGATTCCGCCCGCGTTCCTTGGCGATGTAAAGACGACGATCCGCCAGATCGATCAGCCGGTAAATCTCGTCTGCTTCCGTTGGATAAATTGCGATCCCCTGGCTGACCGTGGGGACCGGGATCGTTCGTTGTTCCCGATCCAGGACATGTAAGGTTGCCATCGTTTTGCCGATCCGTTCTGCCACTTGTAAGGCTTCCAGGCCGCTGGCTCCCGGGAGGGAAATAATGAATTCCTCGCCGCCCCATCGTCCAACTGCATCTGATTGTTTGATATGATCTTTGATGGCTGTGCAGAGTGCTTTGAGGATGCGGTCTCCAACGAGATGACCATAAGTGTCGTTGTACTGCTTAAAGAAATCGACGTCCAGCATGATCAGGCTGAGCGGCGTCCTGTTCGCGGCCGACTCCAGGGCTTGCCTGGCAAGGTTCTTCAGAAAATACCCGTGATTATACACACCCGTCATGCTGTCCAGTTGTGCCTGCTGCTCCACGCGGGCATGACGGATGGTGTTATCCAATGCGACGGTAATGTGCTGTCCGAGACTGGAGAGAAGTTCCATATCGGCACTGTCGAACGCATTCGGCTGATAGGAGGCCAGCGCGATGACCCCGGTGACATTTTCTCCTTTGAGCGGCACACCCATCCATGATAGGCTCGTTTTTTCCTTGCCCAGCACAAAATTTTTTACGCCCTCCAGTTCGACTTCCCGGCGAAGATCGGGCAGGAACAGCGCCTTTTCATTCCTGATTACCCAGCCCGATAATGTTCCCTCCAGAGGAGCTTTTGCTCCGTTGAAGTATTCACCCTCATCGTAGAACAGATCCAGGTGAATTTCATTGCCTTTTAGAATACCGATGAAGTAAGTATCTGCTTCCAGTGCCTCCTGAATGGTCGCGTTCAGAAGCGAAATGGTTTGCTCGATTTGCAGCGACAGCATAATCTGGCGGCTGACCTTATTGATCGTCTCCAGACGATGGATGTGTTGCTGCGTTGTATCCTTGATGCGAACGACTGCTTCCAAAGCGACCAGAGAGACGGCGTAAGGCACTCCAAATCCCAGCGCCTCCTCTGTTTCGCCAACGACACCAATGAGATGCGGCAGATCCAGGAGAAAAATCGCCAGAAGTGTTCCATAACCATGCGCACGCCCGGAAACAATAGCGATGGCGATCACTGCCAGCGGAATCAGAATGTGAGATATCTCGCTCAGGTCTTCAGGCAAAATGTAGGGGAGCAGTCCCATGCCAATCCCGGTCAGGATGGCGTTCAGCCATCCATACGATTCGTTGAAGTTGGAGCTGCGGATAATAAGCATGTTGCCAAACAATGTCCCCGCGATCACGATGCACCCATAAACAATCAGTTCTATTTTTGGAGGCGATCGACCAATTAGATTTCCAACGATCAGGCTAACCATGATCCCCACGAAGGTAATCGCAATGGGGAGGATGAACCGATGGATCTCAAGCGGGGCGAAGGAGCCTGAAGGTTTTCTTGGCGTCATGCGATCATCTTTTCCCCTTCTGTGAGACCCTTGTAGGGTATTTTTTCCAGTGCTTCAACAATCAGTGGATCGAACAGGATGCCTGCTTGCCCTTTTATATACTCAATGGCTTCCTCTGCGCTTTGCTTTTTTCGATACGTTCTTCTGCTTGTCAATGCATCGAATACATCCGCGATGGCAAAGATGCGTGCCTGGATCGGGATCTCGTTCTCCTTCAAGCCAACCGGATACCCGCTCCCATCCCAGCGTTCATGGTGATAACGGATGACAGGCAGGGTATCCTGGAGAAAGGGTATCCCTTCGACGATGCGTGCGCCGATATCAGGATGAATTCTCATGATCTTCCATTCTTCATCCGTCAGCTTGCCTGGCTTGTGAAGAATGTCATCGTTGATGCCGATCTTGCCGATGTCGTGGAGGAGCGCGCCTCGTTCCAGCGCCTTGAGCTGCTGACCGGTTAATCCGATTTCCTCTCCCAGCAGGCACGTTAAGCGACTCACTCTTACGCTGTGCCCCTCCGTCTCCCGGTCGCGGGCATCCAGCGCGGACATGAGCGCCGTCAGCGTCCGGTCATAGGTGATTTCCAGCTCGGCATACGCCGCTTCGAGCTGTTTTGCCTGCTGACGCGACTCGGATAAAAGGATCGAACGCTCCAGCGCGATCGCGGCCTGGTTTGCCAGGGTTTGCAGGTTCGCAAAATTTTGACCGCGGCTTTCCGGGATGTTCATCCACAGCGCTCCGTACGTGCGGCCGCGCGTCAAAAGCGGATAACAGACGACCGATCCGTTCTCCACAGAGACGATAATGCTTTGCCCGTTCTCAATGGCCTGATCGATCGTTTCGGCGGGGTGCTCGCGGCGTGTGTGCAAGCCCTTTGCGTCGATTTCCACTTCTGCCTGGATGCGCCCATCCCGCGTCATCAGTACAATGCCCGTCTCTTTGGAATTGGTGACTTTGTGAGCGGCCTGCGCGATCAATTCAGCCGCCAGGCTCAGTTCTTCCGTCTGGATCACATCCACACTTAATTGATACAGCATGGAGGTGATATTCAATGTGCTTCGCAATTCCTGGTATAGCCAGGAACTCTCAATGGAGGCGGCTGCCTGCGAGGAAAGCAGGTCAGCCAGCGATTCATCGTTTTCAGAAAAGAAGACGCTCTCCTGCTTCCCAAATGCCAGGATGGTTCCAATGCTCAGGCGGTGCAAACGGATCGGAATGGCAAGCACGCTGCGCAAGCCGGGATGATCGATTTCAACTTTCCTGGCATTGGAATATTTTCGCAGGTCACGAACGCGGAAGGGTTTTGTGGCGTTCAGCGCCGCGTGCATGATGGGTTCATCGACCGGGTTCGCATTCAGGGTGTTGAGCAGTTTTGGTGCCTCGCCGGCCGAGGCTGTGCGCGAGAAGTTGCCCTGCTGGTCCAGCAGCGTAACGAAAACAAACTGCGCTTCCAGAGTTTGGCGGGCAATGACTGCCACCTCCTGCACGGCCGCCTGCGGATCGAGCAGCGTCGTGAGCGAGATACCGGCCTGGATGAGCTCCGTCAGGCGCTGGCGGTAACTGGAACGTTCCCAGGCGCGCATGAGCTCGGCCGCGACGCCTTCTGCAATGGACACGTCTACGCTGCTAAAGACATATTTCTTCTCGGAACAGATTTCGAGGATACCTTTTACATGTCCATGCTGAAGGATCGGTACACTGACTGTCGAAAGAGTATTTTCGTTGTGCAGGGGGATGAAGTCAGGATCCAGCTCTGTATCATTGACCAGTTGCGTTTTCTTGACTCGGTGTGTACGTCCGACCAAACCGCTGTGCGCAGACTGTCTTTGCCCGGGTGGAATGATGCTTGTCATCTTCCCCGCGGAAGCCAGGACAACATACTCCTGCCCTTCATTCTCAGGTGTCATCAGGGATACGAAGGAGCAATCCATGATGCGCTCAAGCGTATTGACTGCCAGTTGCGCTGCGACAGGCGCATCCAGCTCGGTCTCCAGTTGCTGGCTTAATTCATTGAGCAGCGTCAATTGCGTATTGCGATATTTTTCAGCTGTTAACTGGCGTGTCAGGGATTCGATCTGTTCCTTGAGCGCGCTGATGTCCGCCTCGGGATCAAAGCTCGGATCTGGTTGAAGATTCCCGGGTTCGGCAGCTGGTGGAGCTTCAGGCTCTTTTATGGAAGCGGTCTGGGTAAAAATTCCGTAGGTTGTCAGAGCGGTGACGAGGCTACTTAAAAGGAAGCCGGCGCCTCGTTCGCCCGGGGTGAAACCATCCAGCAGGAAATAGATTCCCAGCACGGCAAATATCTGGACCGCCAGCAGGATCCCGTTTGCGCGCCGCTGGTGCCTGTTTTTTGCAGATTGGAAGCTGACGATAAAAAACAGCAGAACCGCGAGCGCAAACAGCACTGCTCCATTCGCCCCGCTCGTAAAGCTGCTCCAGCGGCTGTTGAGATGCCGCAACAGGAAACCCAGTGCTGTTGGGATGAGCAAAATGCCCTGCGCCAGCAGCGACAAGGTTCCAGCGGCGATGAGTATGATCTTTCTGAATGGTGCCCGCGACATATTTTGCAAAAGGATAGCACAAAAAGGGTTTTTTTGTAGGATTACTATACATGACAAATTGATTTGTCATAAGTTACTTTCAGAGCTGAAAATCAACAGATGAATATCTGATATAATTTTTTGTGCGGAAGGGACAATACACTGGGGAAGTGACCCTTATCTTTTACTTCAAGAAGAACCAATTATGACCACATTTGTCACGCTCGAGCAAATTGACCAGGCGGCAGACGCGATCCGGAAACGGACCTCCTGCCGCCCGCGCGTTGGACTCATTCTCGGTTCCGGGCTGAACAGCCTGGCGGATTCTGTCAAAAAGCCGGATATCCTTCCCTACGCGGAACTGCCCAACTGGCCCATTTCAACAGTCCAGGGCCATGTGGGACGACTGGTGATCGGTGAACTCGAGGGCCAAACTGTCCTTGTGATGCAGGGCCGCATTCACTATTACGAAGGGTACAGCATGTCGCAGATCACGCTGCCGGTGCGTGCCATGCTGCGCCTGGGACTGGAGATGATGTTTGTCACCAATGCAGCCGGAGGGGTGAACCCGGACTTCGTCCCGGGCGACGTGATGTTGATCACGGACCACCTGAATTTGATTGGCATGACCGGCGCCAACCCCCTGATGGGTCCCAACATCGATGAGCTGGGTCCCCGTTTCCCGGATATGAGCCAGGCATACGATCCTAAATTAATGAAAACCGCTCACCGGGTGGCTGTGACTGAAAATCTGCAGTTGCGTGAAGGCGTCTATTGTGCATTGAGCGGCCCTTCCTTCGAGGGACCCGCGGATCTGCGTTTCCTGCGCCTCGCCGGCGCGGACGCGGTGGGCATGTCCACGGTGCCCGAGGTGATCGTCGCGCGGCACGGCGGTATGCGTGTCCTGGGTTTTTCAGGGATCAGCAATAAAGCCAACCTGGACGGCTCGACCACGACAACTCATGAGGAAGTCATCGAAGCTGGCAAGATCATTGCACCGAAGATGGAGAAGATCATCCGTGGTGTATTGCGTGCCTTGTAACATAGAAACAGCATGGGTTCACTTTATCGTACTCTGGCGAGCTATGAGCCGCTGATCTACATCGCGCTGGCAATCGGGGCAATGTTCGCTTTCCGGCGCATGTGGCGGGCCTGGCGCGAGTGGCGCAATTCCGTTTATGGGCTGGAACGCGAGTTTGCATTGCGGAGACTGGGACAGGCGACCGCGACCGCCTTCCTGGTTCTTGCCCTCCTATTTGCTGAGTTCTTTATCGCGACATTCGTCGCGCCGGCCCTGCCGGCTTCCGATATCCTGGCGACCCCCACCCTGGACCTGCTGCTCACGCCTGCCGGGACATTGTCGCCTGCCGAGTCAACGCAAGCCGCCCTTTCGCCGGTCACGCAGGAAGTGCCGAGCGGCATGAGCGGCTGTGTCCCCGATGAGATCATGATCACCTCTCCACAGTCGGGAACGGACGTCAGCGGGACAGTTCAAATCACAGGTACAGCCAGCGTTCCCAATTTCGCTTTCTATAAATATGAAGTCGCCCGTCAGGGTGTTCAGGAGTGGGCGACGATTTCAGCCAATCGCGAGCCCAGGCAAAATGAAGAACTGGGTGAATGGAATACCGCCTCGCTGACCAACGGCGATTATTTTCTGCGCCTGGTGATCACCGATAACGCCGGTGCATCGCTCGAGCCTTGTGTGATCTCGGTACGTGTGGCGAACCAATAACGGAGGAATGGTGACTTCTTTTGAAACCCGCCCTGCAAACGCAAGTGACATCCCGCTCCTGACGGCGCTGGACCACTCTTGTTTAAGTGATTATGTCTGGCAGCTGGAGCTGCGCCGCGATCTCGGACAGGTAAGCGCCGCGTTTCGTGAGGTGCGGCTGCCGCGCTCCGTGCAGGTCAAATACCCGCGTGATCCTTCGGCACTTACCGATCAATGGATGCACCGGGACCTGACGCTGGTAGCCATCCATGCAGGTACCCCAATCGGCTACCTCTGTGCCGGGCTGGAAAGTGCCTCTGCGCTGGCATGGGTGACCGATCTGGTCGTTGCCTCCGAACAGAGGCGCAGGGGGGCGGCCTCCGCGCTTTTAACGGCGGCCCAGGCCTGGGTGTTGGAAAGAGGCGTCCGGCGGCTCATCCTGGAAATGCAGTCCAAGAATCAGGCTTACATTCGCCTTGCACAAAAATTCGGATATGATTTCTGCGGGTATAATGACCAGTATTACCCAACCCAGGATGTAGCACTGTTCTTTGGGAGAGCAGTGAAATAAACGTTGGAAGGTTTGCATGTTTAACGGTTGGCTTGATGGGTTACTGGTGGGGATCAAAACGATCAACAATATTTTAACGGCCGGCATTGCAATTACGGCATTTTCGCTGTTTTTGTATGCCTTGTCGTTTAATTTGCGTGATCGGGTCGCCCGTTCGTTTGCCATCATCCTTTTATGCGTCGTCGTTGTCTTCACGACCGAAGCCCTGCAAAATAAAACGGTTCCGAACTGGGGGATCGAGCTGCTCCTGCGCCTGCAGTGGGTGGGGATCATCTTTTTACCTCCCTCGTATTTGCATCTGTCCGATGCGTTGCTTGTGACCGCCGGCCGGCCCTCACGCGGCCGCCGGCGGCTGGCAGTCCGCCTTGTCTATGTGGTTTCACTGGCTTTCCTGGTGCTGCTGGTTGCGGGACTGCTCGTGGGTCCGCTGATGCAAAATGGACAGCCTGCGCCGCATTTGCAGCGCACCGCCTGGACTGACTTTTTCACCGTTTATTACATGGCGATCATGGTTTGGGCGGGGGGAAACTTTATCCGCGCCTTTGCACGGATGTTGACCCGCTCGGGCCAGCGCCGGATGCTGTACCTGATGGCGGGCGCGACAGCCCCAGCGCTTGGTTCCTACCCGTACCTTTTGTTTGGTTCCGATCTCGCGGCGAAGTACCCGCTTTTCTTTTGGAGCACGGCACTGGTCATTAATATGCTTGTCGCGATCCTGATCATCATCATGGCGTACGCGGTCGCGTTCTTTGGCGTTTCCTGGCCCGATCGCGTGGTCAAGAGCCGCTTGTTCAAATGGCTGCTGCGCGGACCTGTTGCTGCATCCCTCGCGCTGGGGATGATGACGATCGTACGCCGCGCTGGTGCAGTATTTGGCGGGCAGGAGTATTCTGCCTTCGTTCCGCTGACCGTGGTGGTGACCGTTTTGATGTTCGAACATGCGGTCACTTTGTTTTCTCCGATCTGGGAAAAGCTCTTGTTCTTCGGACGCGACCACGCTGAACTCCAGTTGCTGCAAAACATCGAAGAGCGGTTGCTGACACGCAGCGACTTGCAGCAGTTCCTTGAAACCGTGCTGGCGGCGGTCCGCGACCATTTGCAGTCTCCCTGTGCGTTTGTCGCGGCGCTGGATGGCGGGGAATTGACCTTGAGCGTCGTCGCCGGCAATCGGGCTTTGCTGGAAAAGGAAGACCTGGATGAAGCCCTGGAGCTGGTCAATCACAATGGCGAAAGCGGCCGGCATGAGTTTGTCTGGGGCGGTTTTTGGATCCTGCCCCTTCACCAGCGCAGAATGAACGGTGACCGGGACGAAGTGCGCCCGCTGTTGGGCCTGCTGGGGGTGGCGCACAAAGGCAACCGCCAGATCGACAGGGATCAGCGCGATGCTGTCTGGCTGATGGCGGACCGCGCCGCGCTGGCACTGGAAGATCGCCAATTGCAGCAGCGCGTGTTCCGCTCCCTCGAAGATCTACAGCCGCAAATCGATATGCTGCAACGTATGCGCGCCGCAGGCCGGTACGATACACACGCCAACTTTTTGACCGCACCTCTTCCGGGCGAATCAGATCTGGCTGATTGGGTAAAGGATGCGCTTACTCATTATTGGGGTGGACCAAAATTAACAAACAGTCCTTTGATGAAGTTAAAGGTCGTGCAGCTGCTGGCAGAAGAACATGAAGGCAATGCTTCCAATGCCCTGCGGGCATTATTGCGCAAGGCAGTTGACCAGATCAAGCCCGAAGGCGAACGAAGATTTACCAGCGAGTGGATCCTTTACAACATTTTGGAAATGAAATTTATCGAGGGCCGCAAAGTGCGTGAGGTAGCGGGCAGACTGGCAATGTCTGAAGCCGATCTTTATCGCAAGCAACGCGTGGCGGTTGAGGCAGTTGCGCGGGCGATCCTCGATATGGAACAAAACGAAGCATTACAGTAAGGAGAATCGCATGGAAGCCAATAACAGTAACGCAAGACGAAAGTATGAGAACCCCATGCCTGTGACGGATGAGGGCTGGTGGGAATCGGTGCTGGCTGAAGAACGTCAATATGCACCCCCGCGCCCATCCCAGGGGGGGATGAAACCCAAACCGGCCGCCCAGGTGAAGACCGAACTGCAGCCCACGGTTCAGGCTTCACAGACAGATTGGAATACGATCAAGGATTTATATGCCAACGACCGCATCGTTGACATGCAGGTGTCCGGCCACAATCGCGGCGGCCTGCTGGTAGAGAAGGATGGGATCTCAGGATTTATTCCATTTTCACATTTGATCGATCTGGCGGGCAAGGAGCAGGATGCCAACCGTGATGTCAGCCTCGAGGCATACGTTGGCAAAATATTGAGAGTCAAAGTCATCGAGTGTGTCCCGGAGGAAGGCCGCGTGGTCTTTTCCGAACGGGCTGCACTGGCTGAACCGGGCAAGCGCGCCGAACTGTTTCACCAGCTTCAGACCGGCTCGCAGGTGAGCGGCGTCGTTACGAACATCACGGATTTTGGCGTCTTCGTGGATCTTGGCGGCGTGGAAGGGCTGATCCATATTTCAGAACTATCGTGGGGGCGGGTTTCGCATCCCAACCAGATCGTCAAATTGGGTGAGGAGATCACGGTCCAGGTGCTGGATGTCTCGGCCGAGCGCTGTCGCGTGGCTCTCAGCCTGAAGCGCATTACCTCCAATCCGTGGGAGCGCGCCTCGACCGACTTTCCGGTGAATACGATCCATAACGCGGTCATTACCAGTGTGATGTCCTATGGCGCCTTTGCGCGTATCGAAGCCGGTGTGGAAGGATTGATCCATGCCTCTGAAATGGCGCTGCAACCGAACCAGGCCCCGCGCGAGATTCTCTTCGAGGGGCAGGAGCTTCAGGTTCGGATTCTGCACGTCGACGCGGCGCATCAACGGATGGGGTTGAGTTTGCTGTTAGGGAATGCCGCGTAAACGAGCGTTCAACTAATCATGCCAAAAAGTTCCGAATCGCAAACCATGTACGAGTCAGAAGTCCGCGAGGATTGGCTCGACCGTGTTGCACGTTTCAACCAGCACTTTGGGCGTTTCGCCCGCGATGCCTTTGGCGTGGTGTTGATTGCCGTCGCGCTCATGACCCTGCTCGCGCTGGTTGGCTTCACGGAAGGTGTATTGCTGACACCGCTGGTGGACAGGCTTTCGGTGTGGTTTGGATGGGGAGCCTACCTTGTTGTCATTGCCATTGCATACTGCGGCTATGCCTTACTGCGGCGCGGCATCACGCCGCTGCCGTGGGGCCGTCTCTTTGCCCTTGAACTCGCGGCGTTCCTGACCCTGGGCCTGCTTGCCGCGCTGAATGAGAATTCTCTCCTGCGCGCGGAATCAGGCATGGATGGCGGTCGGATTGGCTGGGGAATGGTCACGCTGGTCTGGAGCCTGGGGAGAGTAACCGGGACTCTTTTGCTGGTTGTATTCTGGATTCTCACCTTGATGAGCGGGTTCAATGTCTGGTCCATGATCGAGCGTTCGCTGATGAAGCTTGCAGGGGAGGCTCCGCCCGTCGAAGCGGTCGCCCCGCCGGCTGAGAAAGAAACGCCTGCCGAGGGCGAGAAAAAGGAAAAACAGCCGCGTAAGAAGTCTGCGCCGCTGCCACCGGAGTTCAGAAAATCCCTGCGTGTTGCGGAGCATCAGGACAAGAAACCGGCTGCGCCGCGTGAGCGGAACGAACGCCTGCCTTCGCTCAATATTTTGCTGACAGATCAAAACACGCGTCCCGATGAACGGACGATCAACCAGACCGCCGGCATGATCGAAAAGACTCTGGCGGAATTTGGGATCGTCGCCACCGTGATCGGCTTTCGTGTGGGTCCCACGGTGACGCAGTTTGCCGTGCAGCCCGGATTCATGAAGAGGGGCGGCGGCGAGACAGAAGAGGAAGCCCAGCAGATCAAGGTGCGCGTGGCGCAAATCGCTTCGCTGCAAAAGGATCTGGCGCTCGCCCTCTCTGCGGAACGTTTGCGGATCGAAGCGCCCGTACCTGGCAAGCCCTACATTGGCATTGAAGTGCCGAACTCGCACACCTCGGTCGTGCGGATGCGTTCCATTTTGGAAACAGATGCATTCCACAAGATCGGCGCGCCGCTGGCCATCGCCTTGGGACGCGACGTTTCGGGCCAGCCTGTGGTCGCGGACCTGGCGCGCATGCCGCATTTGTTGATTGCAGGTGCGACCGGTTCCGGAAAATCGGTGTGTATCACTGCCATTGCAGCATGCCTGGCGATGAACAATCCACCGGAAGACCTGCGCATGGTCATGATCGATTCAAAGATGGTCGAGCTGCTGCGTTTCAATGGCTTGCCGCATCTGTACGGAAAAGTGGAAACGAACATCGAACGGATTCTGGGCGTGCTGCGCTGGGTGGTCGTGGAAATGGAACATCGTTACCGGCTGCTCGAAGCTGCGCATGCCCGTGACCTCGAAACCTACAATCGCCGCATGACGCGTAAAAAAGAGGGTACGCCTTTGCCGCGCATCGTGGTTTTAGTCGATGAACTGGCTGACCTGATGATGTCCGCGCCGGACCAGACCGAGCATAATCTGGTGCGTCTTGCCCAAATGGCGCGTGCCACAGGCATTCACCTGATCGTTGCCACGCAGCGTCCCTCCACAGATGTGGTGACCGGTTTGATCAAGGCGAACTTCCCGGCGCGCCTGGCTTTTGGGGTTGCCTCCGGTGTGGATAGCCGCGTGATCCTGGACACCGGCGGTGCAGAGAATTTGCTGGGACGCGGCGACATGCTTTTCCTGAATCCCGAAGTGGGCAACCCAACCCGTGCGCAGGGCGTCATGATCACGGATATGGAGATCGAGCGATTGATTGCGCACTGGCAAAAGACCGTGGATATTTCTACGGAAGCACCACCCTGGGAGAAGCTGCTGACCGAACCGGAAGAGGACGAGGATGAAGGTCTCATTGAAAAAGCGGTTTTGATTGTGCGGCAGGGTCAGCGCGCCTCGGCCTCTTTATTGCAGAGGCGCTTGCGGGTTGGCTATCCGCGCGCCGCGCGTTTGCTCGATCAGCTCGAAACCATGGGAGTTGTCGGGCCCTCGCAGGGTGGAGGCAAAGAGCGGGATGTTTTGCTCGGTCCCCTGGACGAGGATGAAGCGGAAAACGTCAAATAGCAGGGCGTTTGACATTTCTGATACAAGAACCTTGCGAAGGCCTGTCCTGAGGGCGAAGCCCGAGGGATCTCTGACAAGTATACAAATCGCTTTCAAAACAACCTTCGCAGGGTTTGTTCCGAAGTTTTGCTGTTATCATTGCCAAAACAGATTGCTCATGGAGTACCGCATACTCATGTAAACTTGAAGTGCAGGGTTTGATCTACAAAACATTCAAAAGTTTACGAATTAATGAAACAGCGGTAGAGGAGTTTGATGGAGAAGACTGTCACAAGTATGCCAATCAAAAAAACACTTACAGACTACCTGCGCCTGTGGTTCAAATGGTTCCTCGATCCAGTGGGCGGTTTTTTCAACAAATTGGGGATCACTCCCAATGCGATGACCATACTGGGATTACTCGGTAATGCTGTTGGCGCGTATTACCTGTCGCGCGGGGAAATGCTGACCGGTGGAATCTTCGTGCTGCTGATGACCCCCATTGACGCGCTGGATGGAACGATGGCGCGCCTGCGCGGCGAATCAGGTGATTTCGGCGCCTTCGTCGATTCCGTGACCGACCGCTATTCCGAACTGATCATTTACGGCGGGCTTCTATCCTATTTCCTGAGCCAGGGTGAAACGCTTGGCGGTTTGCTGGTCTTTGGCGCAGCAGCAGGATCGGTACTGGTCTCTTACGTAAAAGCACGGGCAGAAAGTCTGGGATACGATGCCAAGATTGGCCTGCTGACCAGGGTCGAGCGTTATCTTGTCCTCGCGCCCTCTTTGGTTTTCAGGCAGCCTCTGATCGGGCTTGCGATCATTGCCGTATTTGCAAATATCACTGCTTTGCAGCGTATCTGGCACGTCCGTGCTCAGGCACATGCCAAGATGAAAACTATTGTCCCGGGTGCACGTGACGGGAAACAGGAGATGTAGAATGCCTCAGGGATTTTTTATCGGTCCGTTCGAAGTACGGTTTTACGGGATTATCCTCATGCTTGGCGCGGTCGCGGGAGCCTGGCTGGCAACCCGCGAAGCCAAGCGCCGCGGACATAATCCTGAAGTCGTCTGGGATCTGCTGACCTATCTGCTGATCGGCGGGATTATTGGCGCGCGGCTCTGGCACATCCTTACCCCGCCGCCGTCCTCCGGGATCACTGCCGGCTGGTATTTGACCCATCCACTCGATGCGCTCGCCATCTGGAAGGGCGGGCTGGGAATCCCGGGTGCTGTCATCGGTGGGCTGATCGCCTTGTACTTTTATACCCGCAAACATAAACTCGATTTTGCCGAATGGACGGATATCGCCGCGCCCAGCATCGCGCTGGGGCAGGCGATCGGGCGCTGGGGAAACTTTGTGAACCAGGAACTCTATGGCGCACCCACCAACCTGCCGTGGAAGTTGCACATCGACCCTCCGTACCGGCTGTCTGGTTACGAAAATGTGGAGTACTTTCATCCCTTGTTCCTTTACGAGTCGCTCTGGAATCTTGGGAATATGTTCCTGCTGCTCTGGCTCTCACGCCGTTTCGCGGATCGCCTGAAGAAAGGGGATGTTTTTCTTGTCTACCTGATCGTTTATCCCATCGGGCGGTTTCTGCTGGACTTTTTGCGGCTCGACGCATCGCTGGTCGGCAGCCTCAACATCAACCAGACCTTCGTGGCGATCGTCGCGGTGCTGGCTGCCTCGGCGCTGCTTTGGCGGCATCGCCGCGGCTCCTCGCTCGCTCCAGCCCAGGGTGAATAACAGGGACTGTTGTCTGATTGACCGAAGGAATGTCTGTGCTATGCTACGCTGCGCTCATCGCGGACAGGTGAAGAATGATCGAAACGAATGATTTAAGCAAGCAGTTTAATAATAATTTCTGGGCAGTGGATGGTGTGACGTTAAACGTGCAGCCAGGGCAAATCCTGGCTTTGCTTGGGCAGAACGGCGCGGGCAAGACAACCACCGTGCGGATGCTGACCGCTTTACTGCGTCCCAGCCGCGGCTGTGCGCGTGTCGCTGGTTATGATGTGGTCAAAAACCAGAAGGACGTCCGCTCGAATGTGGGGGTATTGACCGAACAGCACGGTCTCTACATGCGCATGACCGGGGACGAGTACCTCGAATTCTTTGGCAAGGTGTATGGGCTTGCGCCGCAGGCGCGTAAGGTGCGCAGAGACTATCTGATGCAGTATTTCGGCATGGCCGATGTTGCGCCGCGCCGCTGCGGTGAGTATTCCAAAGGAATGAAGCAGAAACTTGCCCTGGCGCGCGCACTGCTCCACGACCCGCCTGTGCTGCTGCTGGATGAGCCGACCTCCGCGATGGACCCCGAGTCCTCGCGCCTGGTACGCGATGAGATTGCCCGGCTGCGCTCGTCACAGCGGACGATCATTATTTGTACCCACAATCTTGCGGAGGCTGAAGCGCTTGCGGATTCGATCGCGATCATCTATCGCGGCCGGGTCCTGCTGCATGGCACCCTGGATGAATTGAAGCGGATCGTCCTGGGGCCGGTTGAGTACGAAGCGAAATTCGCCCGGGATTTCGACGCCGGGAATCTCGATCTGCCTCCGGGGGTGACTCTGGCCGCTCGCAGCGCGAACAGCTTGCGGTTCCGGATCGAAGCGCCGCAGGCTGTCAACCCGGTGCTCGTGCATGCATTGACGTCTCGCAGCGCGCCCCTGGTTTCATTCCAGGAGGTGCCGCGCAAGCTCGAGCAGGTCTACCTCAAAACCATGGCAGAGGCACAGGGGGTGGCTTATGCGACATAGCCTTTCAGCGATCTGGATGGTGGCACGCCGTGAGTTCATCGACCAGTTCCGTGACTGGCGCATCGTGGTGCCAATGCTGATACTCGTCAGTGTGTTTCCGTTCATCGCAGATGACACGACCCGTATCGCGATCAACTTTATGAACCGCTACGGCGGCGAGCTGATCCTGGATCATCTCATCCCGTTTGTGGTGCTGGTGATCGGGTTCTTCCCGCTGTCGTTCACGCTGGTCGTTGCGCTTGAGTCCTTCGTGGGCGAAAAGGAGCGCGGTACGATCGAGCCGCTTTTGAGCTCACCCCTCGAAGATAACCACATGTACCTGGGGAAATTGCTGGTGGGTATCACCACGCCGCTGGTCTTCAGCTATGCCTCCATTGGCATTTACCTGATCCTCGTCTCGCGCCGCGATGTGGCATTTCCCAATGCCTATATCCTGGCATTGATCTTTTTGCTGACCTTCGCTCACGCCGTATTGATGGTCAGTTCGGCGATCGTGATCTCTGTGCAGGCTACGACGATCCGTTCGGCAAACCTGCTGGCCTCCTTCGTGGTTGTACCGGTGGCGTTCCTTTTGCAGGGAGAGACGTTCCTGATCTTCTGGGGCAATGAAGATGTCTTGTGGTATGCCATTCTCGCAGTCACTTTATTATCCGCGCTGCTGGTACGCCTGGGAATTTCACATTTCCGCCGTGAATACCTGCTGGGGCGCGAGATCGACACACTGAATTTCAAACAAATCGGGCGTACATTCCGCGACCGATTCGTAGGTCAGGCAAAGTCTGTCTTTGAATGGTATCGCACTGAACTTCCGCTGACGTTGAAGCAGCTGCGCCGTCCGCTCATGGTCATCCTGGGGCTGGCGATGATTGCAGGGATTGCAAGTTATGTATGGGTGGTTCTCGAAGCGCCGGTTTATCTGCATCTTACGCCGGAACGGATCTCCGAACTTAGGACTTCTGTCTCGGACAACCCGAGTAACCTGGAGAGACTGGGCGAGGAACTCCCCGCTGCGCCTGTGATTTTCTATCGAAATATCCGTGTGACCGTTCTATCCCTCCTGCTTGGATTGCTTTCCTTCGGCACGCTGGGCCTGACCGTGTTTATGGCGAATATTGTCCTGGTCGGAGGACTGCTTGGCGGGGCGCAACTGGTTGGTTATTCACCCTGGCTGGTGTTTGCAGCCGGGATTTTGCCGCATGGGATTTTCGAGCTTCCGGCAATTTTCATTGCCACAGCTGCCATGCTGAAAGTGGGCGCGCAACTGGTCACTCCCCAATCCGAGAAAAGCCTCGGGGAGATGTTGTTGCTCTCCCTGGCAGACTGGCTGCGCATCTTTGTCGGAATTGTCCTGCCGCTTCTGGCGATCGCAGCCCTGATTGAGTTCTATGTAACACCCGTATTGATTAAGCTGGCATTCCCATATTTGTAACAATGAGTTTCCAATGCCAAAAGTCATCATCCTTGGTTCTTCCAATGCAGTGCCGTCCAAAGGACACGAGAACACTCACCTGGTCATCCTCGGTGAAGAACGGACCATCCTTGTGGATTGTGTGAGCAATCCGGTTGTGCGGCTGGAACAAGCCGGCGTGGATTTCAACAGCCTGACAGATATTGTCATTACGCACTTCCATCCGGACCATGTTTCAGGGGTGCCGCTCCTCCTGATGGACATGTGGCTCATGGGGCGTACCAGGCCGCTCAATATCTATGGTCTGCACTACACCATGGATCGCCTGGAAAACCTGATGGGATTTTACAACTGGGGCGAATGGCCCAATTTCTTCCCGGTTGGTTTTTACCGCCTGCCTGAGGCAGAAATGGCTCATGTGCTCGATTGTGAGGAATTCAAGATCCATTCCTCGCCCGTGCATCACATGATCCCGACCATCGGTTTGCGCGTGGAATGCAGGAATCCGGGCAAGGTCCTCGCCTATTCGTGTGACACCGAACCGTGCGAACAAACCGTTCGCCTGGCAGACAGCGCGGATATCCTCATCCACGAGGCCGGAGGCGCATCCTTTGGCCACTCTTCCGCCGAACAGGCCGGGGAGATCGCCACCAAAGCCAAAGCTGGCAAGCTGTATTTGATCCACTATCCCACGGGACGGTTTGCAAAAGGGGACATTGCCGCCGAAGCCCGCAAAACATACAAGGGTGAAGTGATTGTCGCCAGGGATTTCATGACGATTGAATTATAAAAAGTTTCCCCTCTCCCATTGGGAGAGAGGTAGGGGTGAGGGGGATTTACCAGCCGTTGATATACGGCTCCCATTCCTCGTAATCGTTCAGGTGTCTGCCAAAAATATACATCGCGCTGGCAGGCGGCTCCCTGGGGATCCGGAGCAGGTGCATGCGTACTTCCTCCACTTTGCGGCCACCTTTGCGGTGATTGCAGTGCGGGCAGGCCGCCACCACGTTGGTCCAGATATGCTGACCGCCCATATGACGCGGCACCACATGGTCGACTGTCAGATTGCCTTCGCGCTTTCCGCAGTACTGGCAGGTATAATTATCGCGGCGAAAAACTTCGCGGCGTGTCAGTTTGATGTGCGGGCGCGGCCGATGAACCTGGTTCTCCAGCCGAATGACCGAAGGACGGGGCAGCAGTTCCCGAACCGTTCGAATGTGTCCACGCCCGTTGACGACCATATCCGCTTTGCCCGCCAGGAGCAAGCCGACCGCCCGTCGTGTGGTACAGACATTGATCGGTTCGAAATTGGCATTTAGCACTAAAACCGGTTCAAGCATACTGCCTCTATAACAGGCACGATTATACTGCTGATTTTTTGAATTCGGAAAACCGGCTCCCGGTCATGTTATGAAACTGTCACAAGAGTTCCAAGAATCAGCCTTGCGAAGGTCTTCCAGACCGCCCGAACGGTTAACGGGGCGGACAGCCTTCGCAGGGCGAACACCCTAGGAGTGCAAATGCAGGTATTGATCGCAGGCGGATCAGGCTTTCTGGGCACTGCCCTCAGGACCTCACTGGTGGAAGATCGCCATGATGTGTACATTTTGACGCGCCGCTCTTCGCGTCACCCGAGTGAAATTCAGTGGGATGGAAAAACGACGGATGGATGGGGGCATCGAATGAACGACATGGACGCCGTCGTGAATTTAACAGGGTTTGGACTGGAACACTGGCCCTGGACACAAAAACAGAAGCGGAAATTCGTGGATTCGCGCGTCCTGCCGGGCCTGGCGCTGGCTTCCGCTATCCAGAACGCCTCGCGCCGCCCGCGCGTCTTCCTGCAAACCTCCGGCATCAATCGTTATGGCTTGCGCGGCGAGGGCCTCGCGGACGAATCCACGCCGGCCGCGGCGGATTTCCTGGCGCAGCTCACCGTCGAGTGGGAGGCTGCGACAAAATCGGTCGAGGAGCTGGGCCTGCGCCGCGTGATCGCCAGGAATGCCGTCGTCCTCGCCCGCAAGGATGGTTTGTTCCCGCTGATGACGCTCGCCGCGCGCCTTTTCTTTGGCGGAAAGCTGGGCCGCGGCACACAAGCCGTGCCCTGGATCCACATTGCCGACCAGACGAATGCCATGCGGTTCCTGCTCGAGAACGAGAATGCGCGTGGTCCTTTCAACCTGATTGCTCCGGAACCCACGTCCAGCGCCGAATTCATGAGAGCCGCCGCAAAAGCATTGCAGCGCCCGTATTGGTTCCATGTCCCCGAGTCTTTGCTGCGACTGGTCCTGGGCGAGATGAGTGTTCTCTTAACCGCAGGGCGCTTTTCCCGGCCGAAACGTTTGATAGAATTAGGTTTCCAGTTTCGATTTGGCACACTGGAAGACGCGCTGGAAGATTTGCTGAAATAGCCTGCATTGCTGAAATATAGGAGATTTCGTTGACGATCTCCTGGCACAAACGCAAGTGTTACACACGCGTGCGGTATAATCAGAACAATTGTGCTACGAAAGGAGATGACGGCGGCTTCCACCGCCTAAATTACTATGAAACACATGCTGATTTTCCTTTGCCTGCTTCTGACGGCCTGCAATCTGTCTGGCGCGCCGCCTCAGCCTGTTGCCACAGGCCCCACAGCTTACATCGATCCATCCTACCCGACGATGGAATCCGCGCCGGTCACGCTGATGCAAACCTCAAGCGGCATCGAAGTCCGCGCGGACCGCGCCTGGCGGGACGGCAAACAGGTGAATGTGGATGTGTGCTTTACGCTGTTGGATGCCTCTGACTGGACCGTTTCCAGCGCCAGCCTGCAATATCCAGGCGGATCCATTATCGATTTTGGCTCGACCATGCTGAGTATACAGGAACCGGTGGAAGGGAAATCAGGGGTGCGCTGCGATAACCTTTTCTTCCTCAACGTGCCTCCCGATGCTGATCTTTCCAATGTGGTGATCACGATCGACGCAATTGCTGCACAGCCGCGTGCCGAGGATTACTGCACGATCTATATGCCCAAGATTCAGCAGGATCTGACAGAACGCGGGATTGCCATCACGCTCGATTGTCCGGTTGTAAATGATGTGCAGACAATGCAAATTGTCAGCAAACCAGACACCATGTCCCAGGAAGAGGCGGAGCAGGAGGTCTACAGCGACAGGTATTTCACGGTCCCGGGTCCCTGGTCGTTCACCTTCAATCTTGGTCAATGATGTTGCCCACCGGGCTGTGTTGCCCTGGCGCCATGCGACACTTCGCGTGTCCATACTGCCGCTCCGCGGCGTGCTTCGCTGGTATAATCGGCGCATGTCTGACTCAAAATTCGCTGGCAAATATTATTATTACACCCCCACATAAACCAGCGGTGGTGTGTACCAAACGCGCCCACCATCGCGGGCGCGTTTTTGTTTGTCAATTTTTGGAGTGATGGAGGTTCAGGTGAACATCGAAGAACAAGTTGAATTGCTCATGCAGGGCACAGAATATGGCGACGAAGAACTGAAGAAGGCGATGACCAATGAATTGCGCCAGCGCTTGCTTGAGGCGCAGAAAGATAGCAGACCTCTGCGAGTCTATTGCGGTTTTGATCCTACTTCAACGGATTTACACCTCGGTCATACGATCCCCATGCGAAAACTACGCCAGTTCCAGGATTTGGGGCATGATGTGACTTTCCTCATCGGGAGTTACACCGCTTTGGTTGGCGATCCTTCTGATAAAAATAAAGCGCGCCCCATCCTGACCGAAGAACAGGTGGCGCACAACGCACAAACCTACGCCGAACAGGCGTTCCGCGTGCTCGATCGTGAGAAGACGAAGGTCCGCTATAACGGCGAGTGGTTAAGTAAATTGTCACTCCTTGATTTAATTCGGCTGGGGCAAAATTTTACGGTACAACAATTTCTGGTGCGCGACAATTTTGCCAGACGCTTCGAGGCGGGTGAACCAATCTTTTTGCAGGAAACATTCTACTCGTTGATGCAGGGCTATGATGCTGTCGCCATGCAGACGGATGTCCAGATTGGGGGCACGGAGCAGTTGTTTAATATCATCGTCGCCGGGCGCAAGCTGCAGGAAGCACTGGGGCAAAAACCGCTGGTTGGAATTACCATGGGTATCCTGCCGGGTACGGATGGCGTGCAGCGCATGTCCAAATCAACGGGTAATATCGTGCCGATCAATACCGGTGCCGAGGACATGTATGGCAAGTTGATGTCCATCCCCGATTTCGCAATGGGCAAATACATGCGCCTTGTCACACGCTGGAGCCCGCATGAGATCGAAGCGCTTGAGAAGGAAATCGAGTCAGGCAAATTGCACCCGCGTGATGCAAAGATGAAGCTCGCGTTTGAGATCACTAGTATCTTTTACAGCGTTTCGGATGCCCAAAAAGCACAGGCTGCTTTTGTAAAGACGTTCCAGCAAAAAGAAGTACCAGATGAGATGCCTGAGTACAGGCTGCAATCCGGTCAAAGCGTGCTGGATGTCATCCTGGCTGCCAGGCTGGCAGCCAGCAAGAGTGAGGCGCGCCGCCTCTTTGACCAGCGGGGGGTACGATTGGATGGGGAGACGATCGAGCGGGGCGATGTGGCTTTTCCGCATCCCGGAGTTTTGCAGGTAGGCAAGCGGAAATTTCTAAAGGTGAAGTAATTCAATCCATGTGAAACGGACTAGTGGTGCTACTAGTCCGTTTCTTTTTCGCGCTTTTCAACCATGGTGAGGAAAATATCGACGATCCGTGGGTCGAACAGTGTCCCTGCGTTCTCGCGGATATACTTGATAACCTTCGTTCGTGACCAGGCTTTCCGATACGGCCGATCTGACAACAACGCATCCCAGTTATCGACAACCGCGAAAATTCGCGCCGCGAGCGGAATCTGCTCCCCCTGCAGCCCGCGCGGGTA
Source organism: Anaerolineales bacterium (assembly GCA_016932715.1). Taxonomy (GTDB): domain Bacteria; phylum Chloroflexota; class Anaerolineae; order Anaerolineales; family Villigracilaceae; genus Defluviilinea. The sequence goes on along the minus strand of JAFGCG010000002.1, from coordinate 4,978 downwards.
ACCACCCCCATCCCAATGTTCGTGATGGCAATAGGGGATATCGAGGGCACCGCGTAAAAATGTGATCGGCGAGAGAAGGTTGTAGGCGTAGACCGGATGCTGCCGCATTTCCGCCCATTCCTCCTTGTTGAGCTTGCCTGTTTTTTTGAGGATATGATCGGGAACACCCATTTTGCCGATATCATGCAACAGTACTCCGCGGTGGATGTTCACCAATTCGGTATCACTGATCCCCATATATCTTGCGAGATGCAGCGTCAATTCTGTGACGCGGCGTGTGTGTCCTTCTGTTTCCCGATCGCGCAGCTCGAGCGCGCGTGCCCAGCCTTCCAGTGTGACGTCGTAGGCCTGGATCAATTCCTGGTTGGAACGCTGTAAATTTTCGAACAATTGGGAACCATCGATCGCGATCGCAGCCTGCCCCGCCAGGGTGTGTAAGAACTCCATCCAATCCGGCGTGGGAGAAAGGGAGGCACGATGGAAGATTTCGAAGACACCTTTTATCTGGCCTTTTACAATGAGTGGAACGCCAATGTAGGTAACAAACCCTTCCCGTTTGATGATCGGCTCGCTGCCGGCTTCGGGCGCGCTTTGAAGATTGGTGATCAGGCAGGTCTGCTGTTTCACAATGACCCGGCCGGCGAGCCCTTCGCCGATCCGCACCTGAGGACGGGTGGGCGAGGGCGTATTAAAACCAAGCGCCGGCAGATAGGCGAGTGCCTGCAGGTCCTGGTGGTAGAGCCCAATGCTGACCGCATCTACGTTGAGATGGCTGAGGGTTTGATCCATCAAAATGTTCAGTGTCAGGCGCAGGTCGAAGGAAGAGGCGATGGCCGAGTCGATGTCGCGCAGGGACGTCAATCTTCGGACCTGTCTCTGGCTTTGTTCGTAAAGCTGGGCGCGGTGGATCGAATTGCCGGTGATCTCGGCGAGGATGGCGAGAAGATTGATCTCTTCCGGGATCTGCCGCCCCTTTTCGAGCTGGATGGTTAAGACGCCCACAGGTCCTGCTGTGGATTGAATCGGGATATACACACCGCCAAGGCCCGGCGTGGCGCTGTCCCGATTTCCCTCGAAGAGTAATGGATCGCTCTTCAATTCAGGCGATATGTAGATTTTCCCGGTTTTGAAGGTATGACCAACGATCCCAGTGACCACACTCAACGCGGTGTGTTTAAACTTGGCTTCCGCGCCTCTCGCAAAGAATTGGACAAGCTTGTCATTGGTGTGATCGTGTAGCCAGATGGAACCGTGCGGTGTATCGACCAGTTGCAGCGTTTCATCAAGCAGAATGGAGAACATCTCATTGAGCGATTGAGTCATGCGCAGGGATGTCGAAACGTGGTTGATGATCTCCAGTTCCTCCAAACGACGCTGGGTCTCATCATACAGCCGGGCGTTCTCGATCCCGGCGCCGGCCTGGTTTGCAAATGCCATCGCGGTCTCAACAATCGCCTCGTCATACATGGATGGCTCGTAGCTGTCGAGCGCGATATAGCCAATCACTCTGCTGCGCGCAACCAGGGGGATCGCCATCCAGCCGTGCACCCTGGAGGAGGCATTCCCCCAATTAATAAAGCGTGGATCCGTTTGGGCATCCTGCAGGATGATCGGACGGCCTGTCCGTTTGATAGCCTGGAACAACTCATTGTCGGCTGGGAAGGTCAAATTGGTAAGTTCGTTGGCATGCGGATGCCCATGAGCCATGGCAACTCGAAGTTGATTGCCTTCAAGGAAGAAAACGCTGGCATTGTCATAGGGGATCACTTGCTTGAGTGCCACCAGGATTTCCTTCACCACATGATCCGGGTCCAGAGTAGAGGAGATGACCGACGCAGCTTGCCGTAACGTTTCTGCTTCCTGCCGCCGTTTTTGCTCCAGGATGAACAGGCGGCTGTTTTCAATGGCGGTTGCTGCATGGGTGGCTAGCATTTCGAGCAGTGCCTGCTCTTCGAGCTCATAAGCATAGGGCTGGTAGCTCTGTGCAGAGATCATGCCAATGACCTCGTCGCCTTTTCTCAAAGGCACGGCGACGACCGCCTGCACAGGTTGGGGAGATTCAAAGTGGAGCACCTCACACTGAGCCATTTCCGGCTCATTCCTTAAAATCAGGCTTTCGCCATTATTGATCACCAGGCTTGTCAGCCCCTGGACGCCGGGTACCCTTTCCAGTTCGAAACGCTTTCCAGCCTCAACTGCGTAAACGGAGATGTTTTCGTTTCTTGCCTCATCCCGCAGGATGATCATGAACACATCACAGGTCATCAACTTGCATGCCGCTTCATGGATGGCGACATAGATTTGCTCAGGATCCTGATTAAAGCGGACAATATCCTGGCTGATCCGGTGAAGTACGGCGCGCCGCTCGGCGGCCCGCAGTGCATCCTGATATAGCTGTGCCTTCTCAATGGCAATTCCTGCCTGATTGGCAAACGTCTGGGCAAGCGCGGCATGTTCTTCTGTATAGAAGTTGGGTCGCCGGTTCTCAAGATTGAGCAGTCCAAACACCTTGTCTCCGGCAACCATGGGCACTTCGATCCGGCTATGAAAGGAAGCATTGTTGCCCTCCCTAACAAACCGACCCTGCGTTTCAATATCCGTAGGTGCCATCGGGTTTCGTTGATTTGCTGGCAGAACGCTCCCCTCTGCCCGCTGACCAGGATCCCAGGGATATTTTTGTCCGATGCGCCCGCTGGCGGGAAACCCGCTTTCTGCCACAACTTCCCGGCAATCCTGCTTCACAATTTCGATGGAGGCGCGATCATAAGGGACCAGCTTTGCGACAGAGTCGAGGATGATCTGATACAGGCTGTGCAGGTCCATTGCCGCCGACAGGGAAGCGGTTGCCGTTCGCAGGATTTCAGCCTGTTCGCGGCGCGCCAGTTCGGATTTATAAAGGCGTGCGTTTTCGAGCGCGATCGCGGCGGAATTGGCAAGTGCGGTTAGAAGACTTTCATCCCTTTCCGTGTACGCATCCGGTTGGCTGGATTCAATATTAAGCACTCCGATCACCTTGCCTCGTGCGATCAGAGGAACAGCGAGTTCAGATTTGATACCTTTAAGTATTGCAACGTAACGGCTGTCTTTTGTTACATCCCCCGCGCGAATCAATTGTCCGTGTTGTCCCACCCATCCAACAATACCAGTTCCAAGCGGTATCTTCCCGCTGCGGTTGACTTTATCCCTACTTATATAGTTTTCCAGATCTTGGACTCTTTGACTGACTGCCAGATGAATCAGGAATTGGCCTTGATCCTCCAGCAGGTGCACGGAGGCGAATTCATACCCCAGCAGTTCATCCATGGTCTGGATCAGATTCCTGCCGATGATTTGAGGCTCGAGGCTCATCGCGAGCGAACGGGAGGCCTGGTAGAGAGCCTCCAGTTCGGTGGCGCGCTGCCGTGCCTCCTCGAACAACCTTAATTTATCGGCTGCGGTTGCAAGCGTGTTCGCAATGGTGATTAGAAGACGTTCATCCCGCTCTGAGAATGCACTGTACTTTTTGCTCTCGGTATTGATCACCCCAATCACCTGGCCGTGCACCAGGATTGGCACACACAACTCAGAGTGCACGCCGGCTGTTACCTCGAGGTATAAGGGTTCCTTCGCTACATCCTCCAGCCGGATGGGTTTCCCTGTCAGGGCAACTTTTCCTGTGATACTCCTGGAAACAGGCAATAGTATGGAGAGATTTTCCTGGCTTGTGCCTCGATAAGAGGGATGCGGACGGAGAATACCGGCTTTTGCATCGAATAAAAGGATCCCAAGGTTATCAGGATAAAGCGTATTCCCGATGACATTGGTCACTTGTTCGATCAATTCGTCGAACTGCAGCGCGTTGGAGGCTGCCAGGGAAGCAGCATGGAGAACGGCGAGTTCTTTCAGTTGCCGCTGTAGGGCAGCTTCGCTTTCTTTCTCCCTTGTGATATCGAGCAGGATGCCGTGCCAGTAGAGTGGGGCGCCCGCTTTATCACGAATTAGACTGGCATCTTCCTTGACCCAGATGGTTTTGCCATCGCGTCTGATGAATCGATATTCCTCAAGAAAACGGGAGCCCTCGCGGTCCGAGATTCTATTCTTTGCAAGGATTTGTTCCCGATCCTCGGGATGCAGGGACTTGATCCAGATATCCGGGTCGGAGCACCACTCGTCTGGCGTATAGCCGGTCAGCTCCTCGATGCGCGGGCTCATGTAAATGGTGGTCCCCGTCTCGTTGGCTTCATCCAGAAATACGGCGGCCGGTATTTGTTCGACAAGGGATTGATACTTGAATTCCGCCTTGTATAACGCCTCCTGTTCGCGCAAATAAAGGTTCTGGGCAATTGCATTGCTAATGACGACCGGCAAACGATGCAGATAGTCGCTCTGCTTGACTAGATAATCCGCCGCGCCTGCTTTTAGCGCTGCGACCGCGACCTCCTGATCTCCCTGGCCCGTTACCAGGACCACGGCTGGCGGCGCTTTCCGCTCACGGATCTTTTTTAGCAGCTCCAGGCCCGTCCCGTCCGGAAGGCGTAAATCGGTCAAGACCAGATCAATATCCGGTTCTGTATCGAGAAGCTTGAGCGCGTCTGCAACCTTCTCTGCATGAAGCAAACGGAACTCCTGATGGAGATTCTCATTCAGAGTTCGTTCGGCGAGCACGACGTGTGCAATTTCGTCTTCTACGTACAGGATTTTCATTGGGAGGCCGCCGTTATAAGGGCTCGTACGGTCTTTTCGAAGAAGTTGAATCCATTATATAACAAAGATGGATGACACTGGCAATGCCAAGATAATAAAATTGTTAACACAAAAAAGGCGCCCTCAGGCGCCAATCGTCAATCCGTGATCGTAAATTGCTGAGAGGCGTCGAGGGGATTCGAACCCCTGAATGAGGGTTTTGCAGACCCTTGCCTTACCACTTGGCCACGACGCCGTTTTTAAAACTACTGAGCGGGCGATGGGATTCGAACCCACGACCTTCTCCTTGGCAAGG
>JAFGCG010000061.1 GCA_016932715.1 Anaerolineales bacterium | reverse complement strand
TTCGATTTCTTTGTCGTTGAGTTGAAATTGTCGTTTAGCCATACCATGATGATAACATCATCCGGATTTATTTTCATTTATCCATTACATCACTGGGGTATGGTTTTCGTTCGCTCATCTCCCTATTTTACATCGGCACTTCTTGAAAGTGCATAACACGCTCTAGATCGCCCGTGCCATCGGACATGGCCCGCAGGTTCTTTTCCTCGACGAGCCTACCGCCGGGCTGGACCCACAGAGCCGTCTTGGCCTGTGGGATCTGGTCAAGCAGCTCCGCGAAGACGGGACCACGATCCTGCTCACCACCCATAACATGGCCGAGGCGGACGAACTGTGTGATCGGGTTGCGATCATTGACCACGGTCGCATTCTCGTCTGCGATACACCGGAGCGCCTCAAACAGTCGACGCGAACAGAAACGGAGATCCATCTTGACCTCCCGGAAGTCGCCCCAGACCTCCTCGCGGCGCTGCACGGCCTCTCTGGTGTCGACTCTGTTGTGGTCGTTCCGGAAGACGTTCGGATTCTCGCGTCGGGTCGGGATGGCCTGCTGCAACATGTGGTCGAGGCGGCTCACGGCCACGCGCTGCGGAATGTCTCGATCAAAGAACCAACTCTGGAAGCGGTCTTCATTGAATTGACAGGGAGGGCGCTCCGTGACTGAAATACCGACTATCGCACCGTATAACCGGATGAGCATCTACGTCCAGGCGTTTGCTGGATTGCTCGCCCGCGATACCCGCGTTCTGCGCCGGGACTTCATACCATTCCTCCTGCGCACCGTGATGAACCCCTTCATGTTCACGTTCATCTTCGCCTATGTCTTCCCGAAGATCGGCGAGGGATTCGGTTCAGGGGGAGTATCCGCAGGTTTCGGCACGATCCTCGTACCGGGGCTTGTCGCAGTCAGCATGATCTTTCAAGGCATTGCAGCGGTGGCGCTTCCGTTGGTCAACGAGTTCGGACGCACCAAAGAAATCGAGGACCGGCTGATGGCCCCGCTCCCCGTCGCCGGGGTGGCTGGAGAAGATCATATTCGGCGCGCTGCAAAGCCTCGTGGCAGCCCTGGTTGTGTTCCCCATCGTCACGGTGATCCCTGCCACGCCGGTTTCTATCAGCGTGTCGAGTTGGCCCCTGCTCATCATCGTACTCCTGCTTGCCAGCCTGATCTCCGGGGCATTCGGCCTCGTGATCGGGACACTCTTCCGTCCTGAACAGGTCCCGCTCATCTTCTCGATCATCGTGGTTCCGATGACGTTTCTCGGCTGTGTCTACTACCCCTGGCAGCTCCTCAAACCGCTCCCTGGTCTGTGCTACGCCGTCCTCGTGAACCCGGTGGTCTACATCAGCGAGGGACTCCGCGCGGCGCTGACGTCGAACGTGCCCCACATGTCCGTCCCTGTCTTCCTGGACGCTATGGTGCTGATGCTCACCCTGCTGAGCACAGCCGCGTTCCGGTTGTTCCTGCGTCGCGTGACGACGTGACCGTGAGGCTAACTTGAAGGATGGCTTTGCCGCTATTTTTATCGCTTTGATGCCAGCACGCCACATAAATCCTCTATTGCGCTCGGAGGCGCACATACCATGTTCCGAAGATATACACCCTTTGTTCTACTCGCAATCGCGGTCGCGCTTGTCATTGCGTGGGTTTTCGCTCCGGACAAGCATTTCGTACCCATAGCATGTATCTGCTTCGGTTACTTGCTGGGCTGGTTCTCGGCATGGTTCAGAACCTACACCTATTCCCGAAAGCATACGAAGCAATAAGGGCCATGCAGCCGTCATCACATCCAACATATGGCGACCACCTATGTTTCTGGCGTATCTCCCTCCATTTTCAAGCCTGCGAGTGCTTGCACAGGCTGTTTCAATCTACCAACCTCCAGGCTGTCACCGATTGGTGACAGTCCGGATTTATGCTGTGACACACCTGTTGAACCCTTGTAACAAGTACAAACGATGATAGTGATATCGAATATGGTCGTTAGCACAGCAACATTCGTTTCATGACTGCGAAATACGTGGTAACTGCAAACCAGGAAAAGCAGGCTAACCGGGCATGCAGCACCTTCAAGACACCTGGGTAACCTGCGAAGGAGTACAAAGAAAGGGAAAATCATGGAAATCGGCCCATTGGAATATGTAATCATCGACATGTCTGACGAGCAGCTCACACAGACTCCGGAGAACACTTCGAGCACGAACAGCGAGATACTTGCGCAACTCAAGCTGCTCGGCGAATTACACGACTCCGGCGTTCTGACGGATGAGGAATTTGCCCGCGAGAAAAGCCGGATTTTGAATCGCTAACTACCAGAGCGAGGGCGTGCCCCTGCGCCCTCCCCCGGTTCCTGTCAAGGCCAAACATAACGCAGCAAGGAGACAACATCATGCGGACGATCAATCGGAATGGAAGTGCGTTTTACCCACTGGAACGTGGAATCGATTTGCAACCCATCATGCGCCAGGTCTACACCTGGATGGGGCTAGGGCTGCTGCTGTCGGCGGTCATGGCGGCTGCGACAATTAACACATCGCTCGTTGATCTGGTCGCCAACCCGGTTATTTTCCTGCTAGCAATAGTCGCTGAGTTCGGGATGGTGTTGGGCTTAAGCCTCGGCTTCAAACGGCTTTCTTCCGGGACGGCGACCCTATTGTTCTTCGCCTATGCCGCGCTGAACGGGTTCACTCTCTCTGTGGTGCTGCTGGCCTTCACCGATGCGACCGTCATTTCGGCTTTCGCCGCGACCGCCGCGCTGTTTGGCGTCATGTCCGTCATTGGATACACCACTCAGGTGGATTTGACCCGGATGGGCACGTACCTGATGATGGGCGTCATCGGGCTGGTGATCGCGATGGTCGTCAGCATGTTCATCAACAGCGGCCCGCTGGACATGCTCATCAGTATGGTGGGGGTGCTGATCTTCACCGCCTTAACGGCGTATGACACGCAGCGCATTGGCCGCATGGCCGCGCAAATCAGCATGGAGGACGGGGAGGCAGCAGCCAAGCTGGGTGTCTTCGGCGCACTCCAACTCTACCTGGATTTCATCAACATGTTTCTGTTCATGCTGCGCCTGATGGGAGGCCGACGACGATAACCCACAACAGCATATAAATCCCGTAGCGACTTCCGTGGAGATGCTGTGTCCGGCATCTCCCTTTTGGGTTAGAATGGGAGACATCACTGATGGATGACCAAACGGTGGACAAGAAAATCAATATCCTAATTGTGGATGACGAGGCGCTGATTCGAGACAACCTCGCCTCACTTCTGGAACGCTCTGGCTTCAAGGTTGCCGTTGCCGTCGATGGGCAGGATGCACTCACGAAGCTCAGCCATACCGGGGCGGATCTGATCGTTCTGGACGTCATAATGCCGCGTATGGATGGGCGCGAAACACTGCGACAGCTCCGGCAGAACCGCAACTGGGTCCCTGTGATCTTGCTGACCCAGGTCGGCGACGCAGCCGAACGGGCGATGGCGCTGGAGGAAGGAGCGGATGACTACCTCAATAAACCATTCGACACCCACGAACTTATCGCGCGCATCAAAACCGTGCTGCGCCGCACGCAGGCAGGACAACCCCCACTGACTGCCTCACAGAGACTGGGAAGTGGCGAGCTGGTGCTGGATCGCTCCGCACGCCGGGCGTTTTTGAGCGACAAAGAACTGACTTTCACGCCCAAAGCCGTGACCCTTTTAGAATATTTGATGACCCATCCTGACGAGTTAATCACAAGGGAGCGCCTTCTGGATGCGGTCTGGGGCTGGGATTATCCCGTGGGTGGCCGGGCGGTCGATACGCGCATCGCAGAGATACGCAAGCTGCTCGCCGATGACCCCTCCCAACCGCGTTACATCGAAACCGTGCCGGGACAGGGTTACCGCTTTGTTGGCGAGGTAGTACGACTCGTATGAAGATTCGATGGGAGTGGATAGCGCCATTTTTCCCCACCTTGCTCGCCATGATCATCGTCACCGTGCTGGATGCTGTGGGCATTATTGACTTCAGTTCTTCGATCCATGACCCAGGCACCCTTATCATTCTTACCGGCTTGATCCTGACGATTATTGCATCGTCCATCCTTTTATCGCAGGAAGCCGTTAGACAAATGCGGGTGACCAGCCTGCGCCAGGCGCAGCAAGACTACGATGGCGAACGCAGCCGCTTCTTGCGACGGCTCGATCATGAACTCAAGAACCCCTTGACAGGAATCAAACTTGCGGTAGCAAATCTGGTTACGATTGAAGACCCCGAGGCGAGAGAAACCATACGCGATAACATCCACTTGCAGGTGATGCGGATGAGTCGTATTGTCACCGACCTGCGAAAAATAGCTGATCTGAGTACACAAAAACTGGAAGAATCGGCAGTTAATCTGGAAGACCTGCTCGGCGATGTTTATGCTCAGGTTCATGAAGAAACCCCTGCCAACGAGCGCGACCTCCAATTGAACCTGCCAGAACCGCCTCAAGGTTTGCCGAACATCATGGGCGACCAGGATTTGCTGTTGGTTGCGATCTACAATTTACTGAACAATGCGCTCAAATATACACGGGCTGGCGACACCGTTGCGCTGCGCGCTTATGCACAGGACGAAACGGTGGTGATTGAAGTGACCGATACGGGCATCGGCATCTCCAGCGCTGACCTGCCCTATATCTGGGATGAGTTATATCGATCTGAACGGGTACGGGATATTCCTGGCAGCGGGATCGGGCTGGCATTGGTCAAACTGATTATTGAGCGCCACGGCGGGGAAATAGAAGTTCAAAGCCAGATCGATCAGGGTACAACCGTGCGAGTGTGCCTGCCCGCGATGCTTGTGGCTGACCCTGTAACGAGGCTAGTGCAGTCTGTGTCCAATTCGTGACATCGCCGTCATAATCCTAAAACACCTGTCTTCTATAATAAGAGTAGTAAGGACCGAAACAAACAGGAGGCAGGATCATCATGGATATCAAACTAAACGCACCTGTTGAATGCCTGGATGGTAAACGCAGCGGGCATGTTACAGGCATTATCGTAAACCCCGAAAATGACAAATTGACGCATCTGGTCATCAAAACCAAAGGTGTTGAGCGTATTGTTCCGGTCGCTCTCATCCGGGATGCTACCCCAGAAGTGGTGCTGCTAACGTGCACCGTCACGCGCCTTAACGAACAACAGCCACTTGTCGAGACAGAATACGTCCGTTCGGTCGTGGAACACTACGATTTTGGGCCGGCCTTTATCGATCCCGATGCAAAACCGCGCTACGGTCCTGAAACCTATGCGGTCAAGCACGAACATATCCCCAACGGTGACCTGAAGATCAAGCGTGGGACGCCCGTTTTCGCCAAGGACGGGCATATCGGGCATGTTGATGATGTCGGGGTTGATCCTGTGAACGACCACATCACGCACATCGTCCTGCGTGAAGGGCATCTATGGGGTGCGAAAGAGGTGGTTATCGGTATCGAGCATGTCAAATCGGTTGAGGACGATGGTATTTACCTGAAGTCCACCAAAGCCCAGGTTTCGCAATTCCAGTCATCCCCGGTCAACACGAATCCGGCGGCTAATCAAGGGGGCAACAGCATGGACATTTCTGTACACGCCCTGGTTCACTGCACCGATGGCGATTTCGGGCCTACTACCTGCCTGATCGTCAACCCAGTCAACGACAATATCACACATTTTGTCGTCAAGGACCACCACTTGCTGGGCGTCGAACATATTGTGCCTGTGTCCTTCATCACCAGCGCGACAGCAGACCGCATCACGGTCAATTGCGACTGCGCCACGCTCGCTCACCAGCCGGATTTCATCGAATATGAATATGACCGCTTCGATGAACTGATGCCCTACCGCGAGGGATATACGTACTGGCCGATGATGCTGCCAGACGACACATTAATGTACACGTCTCCGGAGTATTTTCCTATCGAACATGAGCAGATTCCAGCGGGCGAACTCGCCGTCCGGCGCGGTATGACCGTCTATGTGGCTGCCACGAATGAAGGCGGTGCGACAGCGGATCGCATCCGTATCGGTGAAGTGGAGGCGTTTGTCGCCGACCCCACGACCGGACACATCACACACCTGATTTTGCGCGAGGGCCGCTTGTGGGGGCAGCGTGATGTCACCATCCCGGTCAATGCGATTGAAAAAATCGAGGTTGATGACGTACAACTCACCCTGACAAAGCAAGAGGTTGAGGCGCTGCCTTCCGTGCCCGTGAAGCGTTGGGCGCCCTTTGCTCGATAGGAAATACAAACAGGCGTACTACAGTGTCGACAAGTAGGGTTCCTTGAAGCGCACTCTCAGCGGGAACGACCTCGTTGAATACATGTTCAGAAAGGTGATGTACTGTGCTGGTTGAAGGGCAGATGACCAGGCGAATTAGGAATGCAAGGAACCGTACTATTCATGGAGAGGAATGGCGGTTATTCGACAAGCGGCGACACTGGTCTCCTTCATCCCAAACTTATGCCCCGGCGGATGTGTTGCTTGAATACCTGGACCATGGGCGGAGCATCAGTCCCGTGGTCGGTCGGGAAGAGCACTGGTATGGGGGCGGACGTCATATTACGGTTCACTATTTTGAGCTAACCATAAACAACCAGGCGGTGGTGATGCCGGTTCTTGATAATCCTGTCGTATGCCGACTGATTCACCATCACCAATTGCGGATTGTATTGCTGGACCGTGATGATGTCAGTTCGTTACGGGATAAGGTTTTTGCGCCGTAGAGGCCGCAACTCGTTTCAACGCGACTCGCTGGCAGCATAGGGTCTCCGGGACTTATACTTCACATTCACAAAGGAGAAATGCCGTAACGGCGGAGGAACTGATGGAAGTCAACCCTCTGGCAGGAAAGCCAGCCGATCCCGTTTCACTGGTCAATGTGCCCAGACTCATCACAGCCTATTATACGGAATCCCCTGATCCCTTGGTACCTGGGCAGCGGGTTTCGTTCGGTACCTCCGGGCATCGCGGTTCAGCCTTCGAGAAAGCTTTTAACGAATGGCATATTCTTGCCATCACTCAGGCCATTTGCCTTTACCGAAAGCGGCAGAAGATCGATGGCCCGCTGTTCCTTGGGATGGACACCCACGCACTCTCGGTGCCAGCGCTTGCTACTGCACTGGAAGTGCTGGCCGCTAACGGGGTCGAAGTGATGATCGCAGACGGGGACGAATATACTCCGACCCCGGCTATTTCTCTCGCCATTCTAACCTACAACCGCGGACGCAAGACCGGTCTCGCCGACGGAATCGTGATCACGCCTTCGCATAATCCGCCGCACGACGGCGGCTTTAAATACAACCCGCCCAACGGCGGTCCGGCGGAAGGCAGCATCACCGGCTGGATCGAAGCGAAGGCTAACGAGTTTCTGGAGAACGGGCTGAAGGGGATGAAGCGCATCTCTTTACAGAAAGCCCTGGGCGCACCCACAACACACCGCTACGATTATCTCAATACCTACATCAATGAGCTGGCGGACGTGGTGGATATGGACGCCATTCGCGAGACGAAGCTCAGCCTGGGAGTCGATCCGCTCGGCGGTGCCGGGGTTCACTATTGGAACCCAATAGCCGAGCGCTACGGGTTGAACCTCACGGTTGTCAACCAGACCATCGATCCCACCTTCCGTTTCATGACGGTGGATTGGGATGGTCAGATCCGCATGGACCCCTCCTCACCCTTTGCCATGCAGCGCTTGATCGACTTGAAGGATCAATTCGAGATCGCCTTCGCCTGTGATACCGACCACGACCGGCACGGGATTGTCACTCGAAGCGCGGGATTGCTGCCGCCCAATCATTACCTTTCCGTGGCTATCTACTACCTCTTCCAACACCGACCCAAATGGCGCAAGGCCGCCGCGGTCGGCAAGACGCTGGTCAGCAGCCAGATGATTGATCGTGTCACCACGAAGCTTGACCGCAAGCTCTACGAGGTACCCGTCGGTTTTAAGTGGTTTGTGGATGGCCTGCTCGACGGCTCGCTTGGCTTCGTTGGAGAAGAGAGCGCCGGCGCATCTTTCGCCCGCCTGGATGGCAGCGTTTGGACCACAGACAAAGACGGAATGATCCCGGCCTTGCTCGCAGCAGAGATCACGGCCCGCCTGGGGCGCGACCCTGGCGAGATCTATTCCGACCTGACGCGCGAGTTAGGCGAGCCTGTGTACGAGCGCGTTGAGGCACCCGCTACGCCGCAACAAAGGACCGTACTGGCAAAGCTCTCACCGGAGCAGGTCAAAATCAAAGACCTGGCTGGCGAAAAAATCCAGGCTGTCCTCACCCACGCGCCCGGCAACGGTGCGCCCATCGGAGGACTGAAGGTGGTGGCGGAAAGCGGGTGGTTCGCGGCACGTCCGTCAGGGACGGAAGACATCTACAAGATTTACGCGGAAAGCTTCCGTGGAGCGGATCATTTGCGCCGCATCCTGGAGGAAGCACAAATGATCGTCAGCGATACTTTGGCGGCCTCCCTGCAACAGTAAGGGATTCTGTTCGAGACAGAATTGAAGGAGATTGTATGAGCAAACAAACCCGTGCCAGTCACCCTATCTACAACCTTTTACCTATGGAAGTCGAGGGATTCGATTCCCTGGCCGAGTTAGCCCTGGATATGCGCTGGTCGTGGAACCATGCTGCCGACGACGTTTGGCGGCAGCTTGATCCCGCGCTGTGGGAACTCACGCACAACCCCTGGGTAGTCTTGCAGACGGTCTCGCGGAATCAGATCGAGCGTGTGTCTGCCGATCCCACTTTCCGCAAGCGCGTCGATGAGCTGGTACAGGCCAGGCGGCAAGCGGCGGAGGCGACTGCATGGTTTCAGCGCAATCATGCGCAGGCTCCCCTGACCGGTGTCGCTTATTTCAGCATGGAATTTATGCTGAGCGAAGCTCTCCCCATTTATTCGGGTGGGCTCGGCAATGTGGCGGGGGATCAGCTCAAATCCGCCAGCGATCTGGGCGTGCCGGTGATCGGCGTGGGACTTCTCTACCAGCAAGGCTATTTTCGACAGGTGATCGACCAGGACGGTGCACAACAAGCCCTCTTTCCGTATAACGATCCCGGACAACTGCCGATTACGCCGCTGCGCCATCCCAACGGGGAGTGGTTGCGGTTGGAGATTGCTTTGCCCGGTTACTCGGTCTGGCTGCGCGCCTGGCAGGTCCAGGTTGGCAGAGTAAAACTTTACCTGCTGGACAGCAATGATGCGGCGAACTTTCCTGCTCACCGAGGAATTACCAGCGAACTCTATGGCGGAGGACCGGACCTGCGCCTCAAGCAAGAACTGCTCCTCGGAATCGGCGGATGGCGACTGTTGCGCGCACTCGGCATCCAGCCGGAAGTCTGCCACCTGAATGAAGGCCATGCAGCCTTCGCCGTGTTAGAACGCGCCTTAAGCTTCATGGAAGAGACGGGGCAGCCCTTCGAAGTTGCTCTAGCCGTCACGCGAGCGGGTAATCTCTTCACCACCCACACGGCAGTAGCCGCCGGTTTTGACCACTTCGATCCTGCCCTTATCAAACAATACCTGGGTGGCTACGCCGAGCAGAAGCTCGGCATCACACTCCACGATTTGCTGGCCCTGGGCAGGCAGAACCCGGACGACTCGTCGGAAAGTTTCAACATGGCCTATTTGGCGATTCGCGGAAGTGGGGCGGTCAACGGCGTGAGTCGCCTGCATGGTAAGGTGAGCCGGCACCTGTTTGAGCCTCTCTTTCCGCATTGGCCGCAAGACGAAGTGCCGGTCGGACACGTGACCAACGGGGTTCACATGCCGAGCTGGGACTCGGCAGCAGCCGACGATCTGTGGACGGAGGCGTGCGCAAAAGACCGCTGGCTGGGGACAACGGAAACCCTGGATCGGGACATTCGCCGCGTCTCCGACGCCCGGCTCTGGCAATTTCGCATGGCGGCCAGCAAGTCTCTCATCGAATACGCTCGCGACCAATTGTCCCGACAACTGACTGCCGCAGGCGCGCCGTCCGAGGCGGCTGACGAGGCAAAGCATCTGTTTGATCCAAACGCGCTGACACTGGGCTTCGCCCGCCGTTTTGCGCCCTACAAGAGACCGAACTTGCTGCTGCACGACCCGGAGAGGCTGGTCCGCCTGTTGACCAATCCTCAGCGGCCCGTGCAACTCATTCTTGCCGGGAAGGCCCATCCGGCGGACCTGGCGGGACAGGCCTTGATTCGGGAATGGATCCATTTTATTCGACAGCCCGAAGTGCGCCCCCATGTGATCTTCCTTAGCGACTACGACATGCTTTTGACCGAGCACCTGGTGCAGGGGGTAGATGTCTGGATCAATACTCCACGACGACCCTGGGAGGCCTGTGGAACGAGCGGCATGAAAGTGCTGGTCAATGGCGGCATCAATCTGTCAGAGTTGGATGGCTGGTGGGCGGAAGCCTATACACCCGAAGTGGGGTGGGCGTTGGGTGATGGCCAGGAACATGGCGACGATCCGTCCTGGGATGCTGCCGAAGCCGAAGCACTTTACGACTTGCTCGAACGCGAGGTGATCCCCGAGTTTTATACCCGCAGCAAGCGAGGCATCCCCACTGCTTGGGTGGCGCGTATGCGTGAAAGCATGGCGCGCCTGACAACGCAGTTTTCTGCCAACCGCGCTGTACGCGAGTACACCGAACAGCATTACATCCCGGCTGCCGCTGCCTACCGTGAGCGCGCGGCTGACAAAGGTGCCGTGGGCGCGCAGGTGGTTGATTGGCAGCATACGCTGGAACAGAAATGGGCCACGCTGAGTTTCGGCCAGGTGAAGGTTGTGAGTGAAGAAGGGAAGTACATATTCGAAGTTGAGGTCTATCTCGGCAGCCTTGACCCAAATAGTGTACGGGTAGAACTTTACGCCGACGGAATGAACGGCGGTGAGCCGGAACGGCAGGCGATGACGCGCGGTCGCGGTCAGTCATTGGCGGAAGCAAACGGCACCATTTACAGCGCACAGGTGCCCGCGACACGCCCCGCCACTGACTATACGGCGCGCGTCATACCGCAGCGTGCCGGCGTTGCAGTCCCCTTGGAGGCGACTCGAATCCTATGGCAGCGGTGATTCGATTTCGAGATCGTCACGATGTGCACCCTTTCTGGGGGTGCGGAATGATGAAGCATCATCAGTGAAACAAAGTAAATATCCTCCGCCAGAGGCGGAGGCTTTCAATGGCGCACCTGGAAGGTGCGCGCTTACCTACTCTGGTCTAGTCAAACAAACGCCGTGGATGGGCTTCGTCTGCTTTGTCTTTGGCGGTTTGCCATTTCACATAGCGCCGGATTTTCTCTTCGTC
>JAFGCG010000060.1 GCA_016932715.1 Anaerolineales bacterium | reverse complement strand
GCCACGGATTCCACAGATTTTCGCAGATTTTTCCTTGTTTTCTTAAGCCTTTGTGTCCTTCGTGGTGAATTCTTAAACACTCTCTTACGCATGTACCTGTTTACCTGTCTACTTATCTACTTGTTACTCCCTCTTCCCGCACAGTTTCCGTGAGGATCATCAGCGCCTCACTGACTTTTGCGCGCTCCTCCACGGTCAATTTTTCAGCCAGTGCGTCCACCCAGCGATAGCGTTCCTCGATGCCGCGTTGAATGAGTTCCTGACCTTTGTCGGTGAGGTTCAATATTTTGGCTCGGCGATCGTGCAGGTCTTCATCCCGCCGGATGAATCCGCCCTGGACAAGCTTATCCACCAGTTGGCTGACCGCGGCATTGGTGATATCGAAGTGTTCGCTTAAGCCCGACACACCGCAGCCGCCCCGGTGATGTAATTGCATCAGAATACCGAACTGCTGCATGGAAAGCCCGATGCTTTTGGCAAACTGGCTCCAGCCATGCATGGAACGGTGCATAAAAACATCCATCCAGGCGCGGATGGCTTGTGAGAATTGGGGGGATTTCCTCATGGTTAAGCGTTCCTTTTTAGTTAAGCGGGCTTAACTTTATGCGCAAAACAGGTTTCAGTCAAGATTTGGGAAATAAGAGGAGTGTTAGAAAATTCAACGTGGATCATGTGAAGAAGCAAGCTATACTAACCCTATCTTATCCATGAACATAAGGAGAAACAATGGAAATCGAGATTATGCACCGCCCATCCTATTCGCTGGCTGTCGCCAGACTGACGCCCAATGAGCGCATCCGCGCCGAAGCGGGCGCGCTGGTCAGCATGAGCAGCGGCGTCAATATCGAGACCAAGGCTGAGGGTGGCATCCTCAAGTCGCTGGGGCGCGCGGTCCTCGGCGGGGAATCGTTCTTCCAGAACTTCTTCATCGCTTCCGCGCAGGGCGGCGAGGTGACGCTGGCGCCCGAACTGCCCGGCGACATGCTATTGGTCGAATTGAGAGGCAGGAAGCTGATGATCCAGGCCGGCTCGTATGTCGCCTCCGAAAATGGAGTGGAACTGACGGCCAGGGTCAGCGTGAAAGCGTTCATGTCCGCCGAGGGGATCTCCATGCTGGAAGCCTCAGGCACGGGAAAACTGCTGGTCTCCTCCTACGGCGCGATCTTCGAGCGCCCGATCGCCACCGGCGAAAAATATGTCGTGGACACTTCCCATCTGGTCGCGTTCGATGCGAGTATGGGCGTGACACCCAGGACTGTCGGCGGGATCAAGTCCACATTGTTCAGCGGCGAAGGCCTGGTCGTCGAGCTGACCGGTCCCGGCACGGTGTACATGCAGACGCGCTCGCCCAGGGCATTGATCAATTGGATCATCCCGCAATTGCCGAAACCGGAAATCAAAAGCTCGTAACATCTTTTCACCACGGAGTTCACATCTCGTCCCGATGCTCTTTCGGGAGAGAAATTAAAAATCTCCGTGGGCTCAGTGCACTCCGTGGTGAAATCGCTGGCAATCCCATGCGGTTTTCTCAAAGTTGCCTTCCCCAAATCCGCGCGGGGTGGTAATATCCGACTATTATTCCACTCTCCGGTTTGCACAAGTGAACGCAGGAACATCGCGGGAGTTTTCAACGTTGGGAAAGTATGCAGAAGATCTTTATCAGTTATTCACGCAAGGATCTTGACTTCGTCCGCAAGCTGGCCGAGGATCTGGAGACGGCCGGGTACGATGTCTGGTGGGACCTCACCGACCTGCAGGGCGGCGATGACTGGCCGCGCGCCATCCCGGCCGCGATCGAGGCGAGCCAGCGCGTAATTATTGTCCTTTCACCGAATTCCGCCGCGTCGGACTGGGTGGAGAAGGAATACACGTATGCGCTATCCCTGCGCAAGAAGATCATCCCCCTCATGCTGGTGCCGTCCAGTGTGCCCTTTGCACTGAACACGATTCATTTTGTAGATTTCACATCCGATGACTATGTCGGCAATTTCAACCATCTGTTGACCGCCCTGGGACACACCGGCGAGCGGCCCGTCGTCACACCTCCCAAACCGACGCTGCCGATGATGCTCCGCAAGTATGCCATTCCGATTGGGATTGGAGCAGTCATCCTGCTTGCCATCCTGGCAATGTTTGTTTTCCCACCGATCCTTTTTCCTACGTCGACTCCCTCAGGCTCCCCGACGACACCCGGCGTGATTTTCACGGATACAAATACGCCGACAGTGAGTCCAACCATCAGTGCCACGGCTACGTTCACACCCAGCCTGACGGGGACCTCGACACCCACGTCACTCACGCCTGCCACGCCCCCCTCGGGAGCGCTGCGCCTGCCGATTTGCATCTACCTTCGTGATGGCCGTGCCAATGTCCGCGCGGGTCCTGGCAGCGACTATGAAATCGTAGCCACAGTAGAGGCGAAGGGGACCAACTGTTTCTTTTTCAGCTCACATATCAGGAACAAGGACCAGGAGATCTGGTTCCAGTTCGCGGAGGGCGAACCATTTGCGGGCAGATGGATTTCCGCGGATGTAGTTGCGGCAACCGATCTGCGCCTGCTTCCCCTGCCGATTTGCATTTACGATCCCGGTGAGATTGCCGAGATCCACGAAGACCCCGACGAGCAGTCCGGTCTGGCGGGAAATCCCTTAAAAGCAGATGGGACCAATTGTCCCTTCTTCGACGTTCGTAAGACGAACGGCGAGGAGACCTGGTACCAGTTTGCCCGCGACCAAAAAGAAAACCAGGAGAAGTTCAAAGACTATATTCGTGGATGGATCCGGGAGGATTCTCTTGTCGTTCACACGCTCGACCTGCCTGCTGTGACGCTGACCTCGACTCCCACCCCGAGCGATACTCCCACCAGCACGCCGACGTCCACGCGTACGCCAACTCCCACGCCGACGGATACCCCCACGGTCACACCCACATCCACATCCACACCGACCGACACTCCCACACCTACGCCGACCGATACGCCCGTCCCAACGGCAATGGATACAGAAACGCCACTTCCAACCGAAACACTCACACCGGAGTGAAGTAAACAAGCAGGCAAGTAGACAGGTATACAAGTACAGCAACTTGTTTACTTGTGTACCTGTTTACCTGCTATCTCACAAGCGCGCGACCAGGTCGAAGTCCGAGGGGAGCAGCGAGTACATATGCGCGTCGTAAATGGATTTGCCTATCACCATGCGGTTCAACAGGATGCCTTCGTCGTGGGCGCCGATCTTTTCAGCCACGCGAATGCTGGCATGGTTCCCGACCGCGATCACAATCTCCACACGGATCATTCCCAGGCGTTCGAAGGCAAAGCGCGCGACCAGCTGCGCGGCGCGCCCCGCAATGCCCTGACCGCGCTGTGAAGTTCGCACCCAGTAACCCAAATTGCAGAAACGATAGAGGGGATGAATACTGCTCAGCGTACAGGCGCCGACGATCTCGTCAGCGCGCGTGACCGCAAAGGCATAGAACGTGTGCTCCTCCCAGCGCGCCCGCGCGATGCTGATATATTCCCCGGCTGCCATTTCCGTATATCCCTCGGTTGCCCACGACATCCAGGGTTTAAGCTCCTGCAGAGACTCATGCACCGCCTCATACAGCCCCGTCGAGTCGTTCGAGCGAAATGGGCGCAGGAGAAGCTCCTGATCCACCAGTGGGATGGAAGAAAACATAACCCACTCCTTAGAGAGTGTTTTAAAACTCTGTTGAGACCTGGTTGGCGTGCTCACTTGAGCAGAATTCAGCCACAGATTGCACAGATTTACG
>JAFGCG010000059.1 GCA_016932715.1 Anaerolineales bacterium | reverse complement strand
CTGCGAAAATCTGTGGAATCCGTGGCTGAATCCTGTCCAAATGAGCACATCAACCAGGTCAAAGCGGAATTTCAAAACACTCTCTTAGCGGTGGCTGTCACTTTTTGATTTCAACCCTTCGATGAATTTCAGGTCTTCGCTGCTTAGTTCCGCGTGTTCGAGCATATCGGGACGTTTCTGAAAGGTGCGCGCCAGTGCCTCTTCTCGGCGCCACTTTTCTATTTTTGCATGGTCGCCCGAAAGCAGCACGTCCGGGACCTTCCAGCCGCGGAACTCGGGTGGACGCGTGTAGTGGGGATATTCCAGCAGCCCCATGGCATGTGAGTCGTCTTCGGCGCCGGTCGGGTCGCCCAGCACCTCCGGGAGCAGGCGCGCCACCGCGTCGATGAGGATGAGCGCCGGAAGTTCACCGCCGGTCAGCACATAATCGCCGACCGAGATTTCGTCCGTGACCAAATGCGCGCGGATACGCTCATCCACGCCTTCGTAGCGGCCGCAGAGCAGGGCGATCCGTTCATGGCGCGACAACTCCTCTGCCACGCGTTGGGTGAAGACGCGTCCCTGAGGAGTTAATAAGATAACGGGAACCGCGACCGGCTGAGTCTGGAGTGAAATGGGTCCCAAAACCGATTCCACTGCTTCGAAGACGGGTCCCGGTTTCATCACCATCCCGCCCCCGCCTCCATAAGGCGTGTCGTCGGTGGTGTGGTGTTTGTCGTGCGTGTAATCACGAATATTATGGACGCGCACATCCAGCAGCCCCCGCTGGCGGGCGCGCTGAAGAATACTGGATTCAAGGTAAGAGGGAAAGATTTCCGGCAGGAGGGTAAAGACCTCAAACTGCATGGTTGAATTCTAGCATAAGATAAGAGGTAAATGAGAATTGACTTGCGACTCCTGATTGCAAATGATAATATAAAAACCATGTACCTTCCACGCAGCAGCAAATGGAGCATGACTCGCCGTCGCAAACGCCCAAATTTGTTCGCCTGGGCACTTCTCGGGCTGGTGCTCCTGTTTGGTTATTACTTCAATCAGGTGTATCTGCCTTCGCAACCGAATCCGTTCGAGGCGACTCCCACCGTGACCCGTTCCCCGGAAGCGCTTGTCACCGAGGCGGAGGATCTTTTCAGACAGGGAAAATTATTTCAGGCGATCGATGCCTATCAGACGGCGATCAACGCCTCACCTCAAAATCCAACGCTTTATATTACGCTGGCACGCATACAGGTCTGGGCTGGAAAATATGAGGAAGCCCAGGCAAATGCCGAGAACGCTATGCTGCTCAACCCGGATAATTCCATGGCGCATGCCGTGCGCGCCTGGGCGCTGGATTTTCAGGGCAGGAACAGCGACGCCATAACGGAAATCGATAAAGCCTTAGAGCTGGATCCGAACAATGCGGTCGCGCATGCTTATCGCGTCGAAATCCTGATCGACTCGCGTTCCTTCGAAAATATCGAGAAAGCCATCGACGTCTCGAAAAGTGCACTTGCGCTGGATCCCAATCTGATCGAAACCCGGCGGGCGCGAGCCTACCTGCTCGAAGTGACCGGCAATTATGAGGAGGCAATCCAGTTTTATCGCTCGGCAATCGAGCTCAATCCGAATATCCCGATCCTGCATATGGAACTTGGACGGAATTTGCGGTTTCTGCTCGTGTATGACGATGCAATCAAAGAGTTTACGTTTGCCAATACCTTGAACCCGCCAGACCCGGAACCGGATCTGTTCATCTCGCGTACGTATGCAACCATGGGTGATTATGCCAAGGCTTTGCAGTACGCTGAGACGGCTGTGAAAGACCGCCCGACTGACCCAAGCCTGCGCGGCAATTGGGGTGTGATGTTCTATCACAACTTTTTCTATGCAGATGCTGTGGAACAATTAGGTCTTGCCACAAGCGGCGGCCAGACGGAGGATGGTTTCCCGATCAAGGGTCTGCCTTTGAAGAATGAGATCCGCGTGGTGGAATATCACTACACATATGGTCTGGCGCTGGCGCGCACCAATCAGTGTGGAAAAGCATTGCAGGTTGCCCAGGATATTCAAGCCAACGTTCACATGGATGAAGCCCCGATGGAAATCGTCAATGGCAGCGTCAACAGAATTATCGAAATCTGCCAGGAGAATCTGGATAACCCGGCAGTCGATACACCTGTTCCCAGCGCGGTCTCTCCCGCGCCTGAAACGGCAACTCCGGAGGCAGCTGTGGCAGCACCATGAACGTCACTCCCCGCCGCCCGCTTTTTAATCGCAAGCCGCAGTCCAACATCTACCGCATGTTCGTTTGGGTCATGATGATCCTTGGCGGCGTATGGATGCTGCAGCAAATGGACAAGGGTGAGATCAAGCCCCTGTTCCTGGCAACTCCAACCCCAACGCGGTCGATCGAATCGTATTTGCTCGAGGGGGATGCCAACTTCAAGGCCGGCAAACTGGATGCAGCGATCCTTGCCTACCAGGAAGCTTTGGAGTTGCATCCCAATGATGCCGAGACCTGGTGGAAGCTCGCGCGTATCCAGACCTATTCCTCTGCGTTCCTGATCACGAACCCTGACAAAAAGGCACGTTTGCTCGAAGCGCTTGAAGCTGCGGACAAAGCTGTTGCCCTTGCTCCCGAGAACAGCACGGCGCATGCCATCCGCGCGCTTGTCCTGGATTGGAATGCCAATTCGTTCTTTTATACGAATGAAGAAGTGCAGGATTTTCTGGCGCAGGCCGATCAGGAAGCTTTGATCGCCCAGCGGCTGGATCCCACCAATACACTGGCTCTGGCTTATTATGCCGAAATCCTCGTGGATCAACAGAAATGGAATGTGGCTGAGCTGATCATCAAGCAGGCGCTCGAGCGCCCCGACGCCAGCCAGTTGATGGACGTGCATCGCGTCTACGCGTATGTGCTCGAGACACTGGGGCAATATAATCTGGCGATCTCCGAATATGAGAAAGCCATTGCGCTCGAACCAAATTTTACATTTCTATACCGGCGGATCGGTGCGAACTATCGCCGCCTTGCCTACGAGGTGGCAATCACACAGGGCGAAGAAGCGGCCCGGCCTGTGTACGAGCAATCGCTGGAGTATTTCGATAAAGCCGTGAGGATCAACGAACAGATCGGTGTGAACGATCCCGGTCCGCACCTGTCGATTGCAAGCACATATTCCCAGTTGGGCGATTTTTTTGCCGCGGCACTGAACGTGAAAAAGGCGCTGTCGTATGAACCGACGAACGCCGATATTTATGGGCAGTTGGGAATTGTGTATTATCGTTCACGCAATTATGAAGGCTCCGTCTACTCCTTGAAATGTGCGACCTATGGCTGCTCGGGCGAAGAATCTTGTCTGGGACGCGGGCTGGAACGCTGCTTTCCTGACCTGGATGAGAACCCTGTCGAGGTAACGGGTTTGGAAATGGCACCCAACACAATCATCTACTACTACATCTATGGCTCGGTATTGGCAGGGTTGAGCCGCCCCAAGGAGAACCGCTGCGACGAGGCATTGAAGACCCTGAACGAAGTGAGGGTGGAACTCAATACCCACCCGGATGATTATGCCGATGGCAGGGATATCATCCTGCAGATCGTGGAGGATGGGGAGTTTATATGTAAATCCCTTAATGAGACCCCGGTGCCAAATTTGTCGACCCCTGCAGGAGGAAGCACTGAGCTGAACGGGGGCACACCTGGGGTTGAAGCCACAGGTACGCCAACTCCGTGAGTTTGTTACATCAGAACTTTATAAGAATTTTGTCAGCCCTCTTGACGTAGTCACTCAGTTTCGGTATCATACTATTAGCACTCGGATGGCTCGAGTGCTAATTCCTTGATTATCCAAATCATTCCAAGTAGGAGGCCTTAAGATGGCAAGCAAACTGAAGCTAAAGCCCCTTGGCGGACGCGTGATCGT
>JAFGCG010000058.1 GCA_016932715.1 Anaerolineales bacterium | reverse complement strand
TCTGATCATGGCGATCGTTGTACCTGAGCAGCCGACTGTCCAGCAATAAACGTTATTAACAGATTAGCAGGTTGGAATGTTCGAACGTTCCAACCTGCTAACGTTTTAACTTTCCAACTTTTCAACGTGCCAGCGAAATGAACACATCCTCCAGCGTCGGTTCGCCAATCACGATATCTTTCACCCTCACGTCTCTCGACTGCAACGCACCCAGCAGATCCTCTTTCTTCTTTCCTCTTTCTGTTATCGTCCTCAAATGATCTCCTGCCAGCCCAACTCGTAATACTCCTTCCACTTCAGGTAACACAGCCAACCCCTCCTGCAGAGGTTCGGCAAACACTTCCCACACGTCGCCGGGGATAATGTCACGTTTCAAATTAGACGGCCTATCCAGTGCCAGGAGTTTTCCGGCGCGCATAATGCCGACCCGTTCACAGTATTCGGCTTCATCCATGTAATGCGTGGTCACCAAAATCGTCACCCCGCCTTCGGCAAGCTCATAGATCAGGTCCCAGAAGGCGCGGCGCGCGGTCGGGTCCACGCCGGAGGTGGGCTCGTCGAGGAACAGCAGCTTCGGCTCGTGCACCAGGGCGATGCCCAAAGCCAGCCGCTGCCGCCAGCCGGCGGAGAGGGAACGCGTCAGCGTGGACTCATGCCCGGTCAGGCCGACCAGCTCCAGGGTGCGCGCGATGCGGACACGGTCGGTGATGCCATAGACGCCGCCGTAAAATATCAAATTTTCCAGCACGGTCAAGTCGTTATAGATCGCAAACTTTTGCGACATATATCCGGCGCGGGCACGCACTTCCTCACTTTGCCTGAACGCATCGAACCCCAGCACGGTTGCTTTGCCGTCGCTCGGCTCGAGCAGCCCCAGCAGCATGCGGATCGTTGTGGTCTTGCCCGAACCGTTCGGACCCAGGTACCCAACCACTTCGCCCGCCTGCACTTCGAAATTAACGTGATCCACCGCGACGAAATCGCCGAAGCGCCGCGTGAGGTTTTCCACCCGGATGACTGCTTCACTCATGATTGGACTCCGATAATGCGATAAATACATCTTCGAGGACGGGGGGTACGGAGCGGAGTTCATCCACCTGGCCGCCCTCGCCTCCAATCTGCGACTTCAGCCGGCTGAGGACATCCTGAGCCTTCTTCTCCCTGACGCGTATGTGCAGACGATCTCCAAACGCCTGGACATCTTCCACATCTTCATCCTTGTGCGCGACGTGGCGCAGAAGACCGATCGGCGAGCCGCGCAGTTCGAGGACGCGTCCATTCAGCCGCGCCCGCAGATTGGAGGGCGTATCTTCCGCGATGATGCGTCCCGCTTTCATGAAGCCAACGCGATGGCAGCGTGAAGCTTCGTCCATGTAAGGCGTGGAGATGATGACGGAAACGCCCGCTTCGTCTGCACTCGCTCCGCTCGTTCCGCTCAGCGCGAGGGTGGCAGAGGGCGATACAAGTTTGATCACCAGCTGCCAGAAATCCTGACGCGTAACGGGGTCGACACCGGTGGTCGGTTCATCGAGAAGTAAAACCCTGGGGCGCGCGACCAGAGCCGAGGCAAGCCCGAGCTTTTGTTTCATGCCGCCAGAGAGCTGCCCGGCGCGGCGATCTTTGAAATCAGAAAGACCCACAAACTCGAGAATTTCCAGCGAGCGCGGCAGCCATTCATCGGGACCCAGCCCGCGCACTTCCGCAAAGAAACGGATGTTCTCAAGCACCGTGAGATCCTCGTACATGGAAAATCGCTGCGAGAGGTAACCAAATTGCGAGCGTGCTGCCTCCGTTTGCCTGTTGATATCGTAGCCGCAAATATTGACTTCGCCCGCGTCCGCTTTGAGCGCGCCGACCAGCAAACGCACCGTGGTTGTCTTCCCGGCGCCGTCCGCGCCGACCAGGCCATAGATCTCACCGGCCTGGACGAACAGGGATACGTCGTCAACAGCCACCAGGTCTCCAAACGACTTCCGCATGTGGCTGGCTTGTATAAGGGGATTCATTGCACTCTCCCGGCATTGAAGTATGCAAAGCAAAAGAGGGAAACCAGCGCCGCCTGCAGCACGAATGTTGGTATTACTGCCGCAAGAGCGATAAAACCAACGGAGATACCCCACATTTGAGTCAATACTTCACCAAAGACCACCAGCAGAGTGATCGGAAGGATTCCTTTTCGCTCGAGGGGCTTCCGGTCTGCCCAGAGCAGCAGGACCGTCCAGCCGAACATCAAAGGCGCCCCCATACCCATTGCATAGCGGTACTCGTTCGCAGGCTGGAATGCCTCGGGCTGATTCATGAACGCGAACAGAGCGGGGACCAGCATCAGCCAGCCCGCGGCGAAGTCCACGACTGCGCCGGTCCAATAGCTGATGCGGAGCCAGCGTATGGCGTTGTGTTCCATTTAAACCTTCACCGGATGAACGACCACCATGGCTTCATTCGCAGCCAGTCCTTCGAGCTGTTCGCGGCTTGGATGCCTGGGTAAGCCGTGTGCCTTTTCCATAATGAAACCGATCATGCGCGGGTGCCGCTCGAGACGCACCTCCATAAAATCGGCAAACTTCGCGGGATCGTTCACGACTTCGGCGATCCCATGAAAATGCCTTGCGCCCACGCGGACTTCCACTTGCGGGCAGGCTTGAATATTGCGAACCCAATCCGCTCGCAGACCGCGCGCCGCGCCGAGATAATACAAGCCGTCGATCTCTTCGTACTGCAGCGGCGTCACGCGTTCCCTGCCGGATTTTCGGCCGGTTGTCGTTAACAAGAGGATGATCTTACCGACCAGGGGTCCCAGCCCGAGCGCGTACAGAAGGCGGTGGATCTTCTGGATATTCTTCATCCTTGCCCAGTCAAACTTGACAGATTGCATGGCAT
This sequence comes from Anaerolineales bacterium, assembly GCA_016932715.1. Classification (GTDB taxonomy): domain Bacteria; phylum Chloroflexota; class Anaerolineae; order Anaerolineales; family Villigracilaceae; genus Defluviilinea. The sequence goes on along the minus strand of JAFGCG010000058.1, from coordinate 20,787 downwards.
TCTCCTTCATCAGGGCACGGCATAGTTACTTGAAGACCACGTCCGCCGGCATACCGATTTTCAGCTTCCCCGCGGAGTTGGTCACTTTCAATTTGATGGCAAAGACCGTCGAACTGCGCCCTTCCACGGTTTGAACGTTGCGCGGCGTGAACTCAGCCTGATCTGCAATCTGGATCACTTCCGCATCAAATGTTGCGCCCGGGAACGAATCGACTGTAACCTGCGCGGGTTGTCCCAGCGTAATTTTTCCGTAACGATCTTCAGGGACATAGACGGTGATGGTGATATTGTTCAAATCTGCCATGGCAAACGCGATCGCGCCCGGCTGCACAAACTCACCGGCCTCGACGTTCCGGGTGAGAATGACACCATCCAGCGGGGCGTAAACCGTCAATTTGGCGAGTTGTGTATCGAGCAATGCCAGGTTCGCCTCGGCCTGCTGCACCGCGCTCTCGGCTTGCTGCAAGCCAGCCTTGGCCTGGTCCAGTCCGATGCCAGCGATTTTGACCTGTGGGGAGTATTCCCCTGTCTGCAACTGGTTCAAGGTATCGAGAGCGACATCATAGCGTTCCTGCGCCACTGAGACTTCCGCCCGGGCCTCCAGGACACGGGCGGCCGCCTCGCTGCCGAGCAGATCTTTGTAGGCTTTTTCGGCATCATCGAGTTCGATTTTCGCCGCATCGAGCGAATCCTGGGACACATTCAGAATATCGCTCTCCCCGCTCATGTCTTTGGCAATCGCGATCTTGACACGATAGGCAGATGGAGCGCGCATCGGGATATGCACGTCTACATCTTCGGGCCGAACCTTGCCGCCTGTCACCTGGGCATGACTATCGAGCGTTTTCTCGATCAGATAGTTCGTGCGGGCATTGGAGAGACGCGTCTCGGCAGCCACAAAATCAGCATTGTTGAGGCTCTTGATCACCTTGTCGAGATTTGCCTGGGCCTGCTCCAGCTCCTGCCGGGCAGAGTCCACATTCGCTTCGGCGGCCTTGATCTGTTCCTCGCGACTGAAGTACCAGTTTGGCTGTTTGAACCAGTCGGGAGTACGTTTATCCCAGTCTGTCAGGCGCTGGGAACCTTGCTGGGCGCGTGCCGCGGTCACGGCAACATCATATTGCGCCTGTGCCAGGTCAAAGGTACTTTGCGCCGTCAGCAGGGCACTGCGGGCCGCATCCACGCCGCTTTGGGCGACTTGTCGCTGGGCAGCCAGCAGGCTGTCGTCGAGGACAAGGACCGGCGCACCCGCTTTCACGGACTGTCCCTCCTCGACCAGGACTTCCTTTACTTTTCCAGCCATTTCAGGTGCGACGTTCACAATCGTCGCTTCGATGGTTCCAGAGGCAGTCAGCGCCTGATTGTCATCGCCAAGCGTTTGTGTCACGATGAAATATGCGCTGAGGATAACCAGCAGGACAACAATAATAATCGCGGGAATGGGTGGACGCTTGTGGTTCATGAGAAACTCCTTTGCATTAATCAAGTCGCTTGCGGAAACGGAGCGCCGCGGCGGTCATAATGCCAACGGCGAAGAGGGTCATGGCGAGAACGTCGGTCCGGATCATTTCGAGTCCGACCCCTTTGAGCAGCAATGCACGAATGATGACAAGGTAATAACGCAATGGCATCAGGTAGGAGAGCCATTGCAGGAACCTGGGCATTGCCTCCAACGGGAAGAAGAATCCCGAAAGGAAAATACTGGGCAGCAGAGTCATCCAGACCGTGAGCATGGCTTCCTGTTGTGTATTGGCAATCGTAGATGCGAACAGCCCAATGCCCAGCCCGGTGACGAGGAAGACAATCGAAAGGATCAGGATCAATCCAAGATCGCCGCGAATGGGCATGCCAAACCACCAGTGACCCACAGCCAGGACTTCGATGGTGTTGAAAAAACCGAGGATGACATACGGGGTCAATTTGCCCACGATCAATTCCCAGGGACGGATGGGAGTCACGATCAACTGCTCAATCGTGCCATGCTCGCGTTCCCGGACGATGGAGGTTGCCGTGAGGATGGCGGCAATGGCATACAGAATCATGCCGATCACGCCGGGGATCATGAAGTGGGCGCTGATCATATCCGGGTTGTACCAAACCGTCGTACGGGCTTCGACCGGCGGCCGCACCTGCAGATTTAATCCTGAACTCTCCAGGCGCCGACTGAGGATTCCGGTGGCGTGCGACTGGCTGATGAGCTGCGCGGCCGAAAGGGCGGTGGAGGCGCTGGTCGGATCAGACCCATCCACGATGAAGGCGACCTGCGCGTCGCCATCGTTCAGGCGCCGGGCATAATCGGGCGGGATAATGATCGCCGCCCGCGCGTCGCCAGCAGAGATCAACGCGTCGATCTCTGATTCTGAAGTCACCATGTACGCAATACGGAAATAATCCGCGGCGCGATAGGAATCGAGCAGGGCGCGCGACTCGTGACTGCGGCTCCGGTCCAGCACCGCCAGCGGAATGTTACGCACATCACTTGTGGCGGAATATCCCAGCAGGAACAATTGCATGATGGGGATCACGAGGATCATGACCAGCGTCCGCATATCGCGGAAGATCTGGATGAATTCCTTGCGGATGATGGATGTCAGGCGCGAGTTCATGCGGGCTCCTTATTTTGATCGCCGTACATGTGGTTAATGTCAGGTAGTTCGGTAAAATAGAAATGAACCCAGATGTAAAGATGACTGAATGCAGCGACCAGTAATGCCGCTTTGGAAAGAAAAACCAACGCGATCGCCCACAGGATAAGAAAACCAAATTTATACATGGCGTTGTCCGTGTATTTGAACATACCTTCTTTTACAAAGGGTTTGTTGCGATAGGATGGGTCAAAATGGTCAATCCCATAGGCACGGTCTATGCCAAAGTAGTGAAAGACCGAGTACATGGCATAGGCAAAGGGAAGGAAGAGGAGAAGCGCCACTGCATACGCCAGAGTGGGATCCAACATCAGCGTGTTCATATTGGAAATCGCCAGTAGAATGATCGTGAGAGGGCGACCGATAAATAAAATGGTAAAGATGATCTTGAAGACAGAAAATGCCTTATCCCCAAAACATTCGGTCATTTTGTGGTGGTAGAGTTCTGCCCGCCAGAGAAGAGCAACAGCAATCTGATGGAGGACGGGTATTGCTACTGCAATCCACAGCCAGATTTGAGTCGAGATTCCCCATAGCTGACCGGATAACACATCACCTTTTGCGAGGAAAAAGACACCTAACAGCAAAACGATCAGAAGAAGATAGTGTCGTGCCTGTTTTTCAAACATGGTCATACCTCACTTTTAAAACAACATGTAATAGATGCACGAGTTCATTTGGACTCCTTGATGACGCCGTGCAGATAAATGTCCACAATTTGTTCGAAACTGTTCTTGGGCAAAAGCATTGCGACTGCACTTCCCTTGAGCAGCAATTCCATGATGTAGTAGGAAAAAAACATGCCCAGAAAGGAACGCAGTAAAATGACCGGATGCAAGTTCCGCAAATTCTTACGAACTTTGGCAACCTTCTCGAAAACTGGCAAAATCTGCGGTACGATTTCATCCATAAATAAATTGACATGCTGTGCATCGAATTCAACGATCTCGATAAACATCAACTTGAGGAAATCGGGCTGCTTTCCCAATTCAGACACCAGGGCCTGTGCCGAGTTGTGGATAAACTCCTCAGCTGTATCTCCTTCAGCCGCCAGGATGAGTGGCAGGATCCGTTTGTATGGGTGTCTATCTATAATAATGGCTTTGAAGATCTCTTCCTTGTTGGAGAAATGGTTGTAAATGCCCCCCAAGGCAAGCTTGGCTCGCTCCGAGATCTGGCGCATGGAGGTGGCATGGTAGCCTTGCTCCATAAACAATTCATACGCAGCTTTTTCAATGGTGAGCCTGGTGACGTCTCCCTTTTTGGGAACTTCTTTTGTTTTGGCGGGCATAGTTCCTTCCTTGAAAACGAACGAACGTTCGTTTTTATTTTACTCAGAATCAAACAATTGTCAATAGGCAGGTTACCCCTCCAATGTCGCTGCAGAGTTACAACTGGGAGCACTCAAAAGGTGTAAGTTTCCCTTTTTTCGACGGACTAAAGTCCCGCCTCAGTTCGTGGAAGTCGGGTAAAACCTGACTCTTTGCGCCAGTCCGGAGGACTTTCACGTGCTGAGCAGGCGGCTTTAGCCCCGGCGGTCAAAATTTCCTAACAACTTTTTAGCGCACCCGTTACAACTCCCCTGCCCCCCATCTCGTATATCAAAGTGTATAATTGCCTAGACACACCAGAAAGGGATTAACATGGCAGGTCTAAGCTGGATCGAGATCATCTACTGGGCTGCGACGATCATCGGCGGAACTCTCTTTATCCTCCGCCTGATTATGATGTTCATCGGGGGTGGTTTGAGTGATGGTGATGTGGATATTCCCCATGATGTGGATATTCCGCATGACATACATATTGATGGAGATATTACAGACGGATCAGGCGATCATGCCGCGGCAGACACAAGCTTCAAATTGCTATCGATACAGGGACTAACGTCCTTCTTTATGATGTTCGGACTTGTTGGACTGGCATTGCTGAAGAGCAATTTCCCGGTCGTGGCGACCGTCATTGGCGGGATGGCTGCGGGCCTTGCCACGGTCGCGATCACAGGCCTGATATTCACCCAGATGAGGCGCCTGCAAAGCGAAGGCACGATCAATATCCAAAACACAGTTGGCACGCAGGCAAGCGTTTATCTGACGATTCCCAGGAATGGCACGGGACAGGTCCAGGTCATTGTGCAAGGTTCGCTGAAGATCTTTGATGCCATATCAAAGAACGAGAAAGTGATCGCCACGGGTGAAAAAGTCCAGGTTGTAGGAGTGGCGAGCGGCAACACCCTGATCGTCGATAAATTAAAATAACTACGGAGGTTTCAATGAACGCTGCTGCAGGTTTTTGGGTTCTGGCTTTGATCGCTTTTGTAGCACTTGCCTTCCTGACGATTGCTTTTATGGCAAGCCGTTACAAACGCTGTCCATCCGACAAGGTACTGGTGATTTACGGACGCGTGGAAAGGGGACGCTCCAGTAAAACCATGCATGGAGGCGGCGCTTTTGTCTGGCCCCTCATCCAGGACCATGCCTACCTCAGCCTGACCCCGATCACGATCAACATACCGCTGGAAAACGCGCTGTCCCTGCAAAACATCCGCATCAACGTGCCAAGCACATTCACGGTGGGCGTCAGCACCCAGCCGGAGATCATGAGCAACGCAGCCGAGAGGATCCTGCATTTACAGCAAACTGCGATCGAGGAAATGGCGAAAGAGATCATCTTCGGTCAGCTGCGTCTGACGGTTGCTTCCCTGACCATCGAGCAGATCAACCAGGACCGCGAGAGTTTTCTCGAGTCGATCCGCCGCAACGTGGAGCCTGAACTCAACAAGATCGGTCTGTACCTGATTAACGTCAATATCACCGACATCACCGACGCGTCCAACTATATCAGCAGTATCGGTAAAAAAGCTGCGTCGGAGGCGATCAATCAGGCAAAGATCGATGTTGCGGACCAGACCCGCTATGGTGCCATCGGCGAGGCAAACGCGGTGCGTGAGCAGGAGATCAAAGTCGCCGAGGCCATGGCTATGGCAGAGATTGGCCGCAAGACGGCGGATGCCAACCAGCGCAAGCGCGTCCAGGAACAGGAAGCCGATGCCGTCCAGGGCGAAAATACTGCTAACGCCAATATCGCCAGATATAATGCCGACCTTGAAATCCAACGCGCCAAAGCTACCGCAGATTCGGAAAAGGGTAAGAAATCTGCGGAAGCCGACCAGCGCGTGTTCGTACAGGCACAGGAAGCCGAGGCAGTGAAGGGTGAGAACACAGCCAAGGCCAATATTGCAGACTATAACGCCGGTTTGGAGGTGAAACGCGCCGCGGCGCTGAAGCAGGCGGAGGTCGCGCGCTACGAAGCGCAGGTCGCCATCCAGCAGGCTTTGTACAAAGCCGAACAGGAACGTCTGCGAGCAGAAGAGGTGGTCCGTCAGGAGATCGAGAAGAACAAGGTCGAGATCGCGGCAGAAGCGGAAGCGGAGCGCATCCGGCGCGAGGCAAAAGGTGAAGCGGATGGCGTTCTCGCCAAGTACCAGGCGGAAGCCGAGGGCATGCGCAAGCTGCTCGAGGCAAAAGCGGATGGTTATCGCAGGCTGGTCGAAAGCGTCGGAGGCAACGCCCAGGCTGCCTCCACCTTCCTGATGATCGAAAAACTCGAGGAGCTGGTCTCCCGCCAGGTGGAAGCCATCAGCAACCTCAAGATCGACAAGATCACCGTTTGGGACTCGGGCGGCAAGGGCGATGGTTCGTCCACATCGAACTTTATTGCCAACCTGTTCAAGAGCCTGCCGCCCCTGCAGGATATTTCCGAAATGGCCGGTTTCGAGCTGCCGGAATATCTGGGAAAGGTGAAGGGCCAGAATATCAACGGCGCCATGGATGCTGAAGTCGTCGATCATGGCACGACAACTGAAACCCCGCCCAAAAGCAGGAAATCCGGACATCCAAATCCGTAGAAGATCATTCGACCTTCAAAGCCCGGTCAAACCCTGATCGGGCTTTTTGCTATTCGTGCATTCTTACATCAAGTAGAATCAAGCAATGCTCCCTCTGACCAAAGTTGAATTATTTATCCGCAGGCACCTGCGCTACAACGTCACTGTCAATCTGCTGGACGGTGGATTCTTCGGATTCGCGATCGGCTTCGCCTCCTTCAGCACGATCCTGCCGCTTTTCGTCGCTTCGATGACGGACTCGGCCACCTTGATCGGGCTCGTGCCGGCGATCCATTCGGCAGGCTGGCTGCTGCCGCAGCTGTTCATTGCCGGTTACACCGCACGCCTGCGCCGCTACAAGCGGACGGTTCTCCTGGCGACCATCCACGAACGCGTTCCGTTTTTGGGGCTCGCGCTGGTTGCGTTCCTGCTGCCCAAAATCGGCTTGCAAGCTGGCCTGGTCATCACTTTCATGCTTCTCACCTGGCAGGGACTGGGCGGCGGATTCACAGCCAACTCATGGACGAGCATGATCTCGAAGATTATTCCTCCTGAATCACGCGGCACATTCTTCGGGGTCCAGGGCGCAGCAGCGAACCTTTGTATCAGCGTCGCTGCCGTGGGAGCAGGTTATCTTTTGAATTGGTTCGATTCGCCGATCGATTTCATGATTTGTTTTTTGAGCGCCGGTCTGTTCTTCACTTTGTCATGGATCTTCCTGGCGTTCACACGTGAACCTGCCGATTATGATAAAGTGATCGAAGAAAATCCGGCTCCCTTTTGGCATGGAGCCGTTCGCATTCTCAAGCGGGATAAAAACTTCAACTGGTTCCTGAGCGCGCGTCTGCTCTCGCAATTTGCGACCATGGGATTTTCGTTTTACATCGTTTATGCGCTGCGCCGCTTCGCGATGGACGCAGTGACGGCAGGTTATTTAACCGCAACCTTGACCTTCTCACAAATGATCGCCAATGCAGGCATGGGCTGGCTGGGAGACCGCGTCGGTCATCGCCTCATGTTGATCGTCGGCGCGACCTCGGCAGTCTTAAGTTCCTTGCTGGCGTGGTTCGCTCCGTCTCTCGTATGGTTCTTCCCCATTTTTGTACTGACAGGATTCTCAAATGTCGCGATTTGGACGAACGGCATGACGATGAGCGTTGATTTCAGCGGCGAAAGCGAGCGCCCCTTCTACATCGGTCTGGCGCAGACGCTCACAGCCCCCGCCACGATCGTCGCGCCGCTCATCGGCGGCTGGATCGCAGACACGCAGGGCTTCGTATCGACATTTGCATGGTCAGTGATGTTATCCATTGTGATGCTGGGAATCCTGGTTTTTCTTGTCAAAGAACCACGTAAAATCCCTCACCCCATCCCTCTCCCACAGGGAGAGGGGGCGTAAGGAGGCAATATGACCCTAATCCTAGACTGGAGGAAGATGTGGTGATGACGGATCAGGGCGCGGAATATATCGGTGAACCGCAAAGAGAGATTGTGCTACTGAAAGGATGAAGTGGGAAGGATGAAGGATGAAAGAGGAAAGAGCAAGGCGGAAAACTCCGAAGGAGTGAGATTTTTGTAAATAGCAACCGCGCATGATCCCCTAACCCCGAAGGGGTGACATCAAGGTTAATGGAGTTGATTCATGGGGAGGAAACTTTTATAAAACAGAAACAGTTACCGGCGGCGCGCTCAGGCTGTACGTCACAAATGAAGAGGCGGTTATTCCTACCGCATTTGTGCCATCTATCACTAGTTTGTCTGACATCTTAAAACTATACTTCAGGCTGAGGTAGTTATGACAACTGAAGATCCAAGAATCCTTGAACTCCGCAGGATGCGCGCAAAGGCGCTCGAGGGCGGCGGTGCAGACCGAATCAAAAAACAAAAAGCAAAAGGCAAACAAACGGCGCGCGAACGCATTGAATTGCTGCTCGACCCGGGCACGTTCAATGAGATCGAACCATTCATCACGCATTCGGAGGATGAACTGAACCTGCTCACCGAAACCTACTACGGCGATGGCGTGGTGACAGGCTACGGGCAGATCAATGGGCGGACAGTATATCTATACTCACAGGACTTCACAATTTATGGCGGCACACTCAGTGAAATGCAGTCACACAAGATCTGCCGCGTCATGGACCTGGCGGTCCGCAATGGCGTGCCGTTCATTTCGCTGATCGATTCGGGCGGAGCGCGCATTCAGGAGGGTGTGCGCTCGATGGGCGGTTACGCGGAGATCTTCCGGCGCAACGCGCAGTATTCCGGCGTCATCCCGCAGATCGCCGTCATGCTGGGACCCTGCGCGGGCGGCGCGGCGTACTCCCCTGCCCTGCAGGACCTGGTCATCATGGTCGAGAAGACCTCGTTCATGTTCCTGACCGGACCGGAAGTGATCAAAGCCGTGACCGGCGAGGTGATCGACGCCGAAGCGCTGGGCGGCTCGGATGTGCATACCTCCGTCAGCGGCGTGGCACACTTCAGTGTGAAAAGTGAAAAAGATGCGCTCGACCTGGTACGCGATTTTCTTTCCTACCTGCCATCGAACAACGTCGAGAATCCGCCCTATATCAAGCCAACGGACGATCCGGCTTTTATGGACGATGAGCTTAACAGCATCGTTCCCATTGATCCCTCCGAGCCGTACATCATGCACGACGTGATCGAGAAAATTGTCGATCAGGGTTCCTTCCTCGAGTTTCAAGCTAATTGGGCGCGCAACGCGATTGTAGGTCTGGCGCGCATTGGCGGCTACAGCGTCGGCGTGGTCGGCCAGGAACCTGCCATCATGGCCGGCGTCATCGACATCGACGCCGCCGACAAGATGACGCGCTTCGTCCGCATGTGTGACTGCTTCAACATCCCGCTGGTCACGTTCGTGGATTCGCCGGGCTTCCTGCCCGGCATCGCCCAGGAGCATGGCGGCATCATTCGTCACGGCGCGAAATTGCTCTATGCCTATTCGGAAGCCACCGTTCCGAAAGTCTGTATCATCACGCGCAAAGCGTATGGCGGCGCGTATGTGGTGATGTCCAGCAAATATCTTGGCACGGATGTCACCTGTGCCTGGCCTTCAGCCGAGATCGCGGTGCTGGGCGCGGAAGGAGCCGCAAATATCCTGTTCAAGAAACAGATCGAGGAAGCCGCTGATCCTGCGGCCGAGCGTGCAAAACTTGCGAGCGAATATCGTGAGAGGTTTAATAACCCATTCAATGCAGCCTCCACAGGCTACGTGGATGACATCATCGAGCCGCGCGAGTCGCGTCCAAAGATCATCGCCTCGCTCTCGGCATTACGGGACAAATACGCGCCCGCGCCGCCGCGCAAGCATGGGAATATCCCGGTATAGACCATAGACGATGGACCACGGTCTGTCGTCCATCGTCTATGGTCAGATGGATATCAACATGAGCGATACATTCATTCAAGCACTTCAAATCACAGCCCTTGGCATGGGACTCGTCTTTGGCGCGATCATCCTGTTGTGGGGCATGATGAGCCTGCTGACAGCCATCACAGCGGATAAGGATTCTTTCCACGCCAGCAGGGGGCGCGCCTCCGCCGCATCTGCTCCCGTTATGGATGGCGAGCTCAAAGCTCAGGCGGCAGCCGTCGCAGTGGCGATCGCCCTGGCGGAGCAGCAGACCTCTCTCGCACATCCGCTGCCTGATCCGCCCACGGCGTTCGTTTCAGCCTGGCAGCTGGGCATGCGCACCCGGCAAATGTATCAAAAAGGTGACTCGTTCAGACGCTAAGCGCGCAGGACAGGATGACCCATGAAATATGTCGTGAAAGTCGCAGACAAACAATATGAAGTGGAGATCGAAGATCTCCAGACCCGGCCCGTGATCGCGCGCGTGGATGGTCAGGAGTTCGAAGTCAACCCTGAAGATGGGGTTACACGTGCAGCTCCAAAAGATACAAAGGAATTCAAACCTGGAGACGTTTCAAAGCACCCCGCCATGTCGAGTATCAGCGCCACGGAACTGACCGCGCCCCTGCCCGGCGTCGTGACCGAGGTCTTTGTCAGGTCTGGTGAGGTCATCGAAATGGGGCAGGTCATGCTCATCATCGAAGCGATGAAGATGAAGAACAGCATTCGCTCGACCCGCGCCGGGACCATTGCCGAAGTGCTGGTGAGCGCAGGCCAGACGGTGACACACAAACAGATGCTGGTGAAATTTACAGATACATTTGTGTACAGATAGACAGGTCCTATGGATTTAGTATCGTTACTACCGGAATTACTCAAGGGAATCCTGCACTTCACCTGGGGCAACGCGCTGATGATCGCGGCGGCGCTGGTGCTGATCTATCTGGCAATTTATAAGGAGATCGAGCCTGTGCTGTTACTGCCCATCGGCTTTGGCTGCCTGCTGGCAAACATCCCGCTGGCAGGCATGACCGCCGGAGAGGGCATGATGGCTGTGCTCTACAACGCGGGGATCTCCACCGAATTATTCCCACTGCTGATCTTCGTCGGCGTGGGGGCGATGATCGACTTCAGCCCGCTGCTCGCCCAGCCCCGCATGGCGCTGCTGGGCGCGGCGGGACAGTTCGGGATCTTTGGTACATTGCTCCTGGCGATTTTAATTGGATTTCCGCTCAATGAAGCCGCCTCGATTGGTGTGATCGGCGCGATCGACGGACCCACCTCGATTTTCGTCGCGACCAAACTTGCGCCTGAACTTCTCGCGCCGATTGCGGTGGCAGCCTACTCCTACATGAGCCTGATCCCCATCATCCAGCCGCCCCTGATGAAACTACTGACGACCAAAAAAGAACGCCTGATCCGCATGGAATACACACCTAAACCGATTTCGAAAAAGACGCTGGCGTTCTTTCCTGTCTTATTAACGCTTGTTGTGGGATTGCTTGTCCCCGAAGCTACACCTTTGATTTCCATGCTTATGCTCGGAAATTTATTGAAGGTCTCCGGTGTTGTGGATCGCCTAAGCAAGTCCGCGCAGAATGAGATCATCAACGTCGCCACATTGTTTTTGGGCTTGACGATCGGCGCGACTATGAGCGCGGCAAGTTTTCTGAATCTGGCAACGATCAAGATCCTCGGTCTGGGTCTGCTGGCTTTTGTGCTGGATACGGTTGCAGGCCTGCTCTTTGGCAAGCTGATGGCAGTGCTGAGCAGATACAAGATCAATCCCCTGATCGGCGCGGCCGGCATCTCGGCCTTCCCCATGGCAGGACGCCTGGCTGCCAAAGTCGCCAACGACGAAGACCCGGACAACTTCATTTTGATGCACGCCATGGGCGCGAATACCGCGGGTCAGCTGGGGAGCGTGATCGCAGGCGGGATCCTGCTGGCGATCGTTTCGAAATTGATCTAATATTCGCGCCGAGCAGAATGAGCCGACAGGTGAAGCAGACGAAGCGCGCTTCGTCTCCGTTCGGACGAAGAACACGTCCTCTCTCCGCTCAGCGCTATGAAATCAAACCTTCGTAAAAAAATCCTCTGCCACCCTTTGCCAGGTCTCCTCAGGCAATTTCATATACTTTGTCAGCAGTGGGTGCACACGCACCAGCTCTTCATGCACCCGCTGCGCGATGCGGCGAATGGAAAAATGGGCGTTCGAGGCGGCACGCAATTGACAGAACGCGTACGCCTCCCGCAGATTGAACTGCGCCAGCACGCGGCGATTGAATCCGTTGGGGACAACATACTGCGCCACAGCCGGGTTGAACTCGTACAGTCTCTCATACGTTTTTGCGGCTGCATCCATCGCCGCCTCATACTGTGACCCGAAGCCTGCTTCCACCATCAGGCGCGGGACCGCGTACCCCAGCCGCGTCGTCAGCTTCTGCGGCGTCTGCGTCATCATGCGGTGACGCTTGAACTCCGCGTAGGCGCCCTGGTCCATGAGGAGATCGAAGGTATAAGTTGAATATTCCAATTCACGCAGAGGAATATCGTATTTACCCAGGCGCCCCAGGAGAGTTTCGGCTACTTTTGTCCGTTCGGCTTTCCTCAGCGACTTGACATAAGCGAACGCGTCCGCATAATCCATTTCGCCGAAGCGATACAACGCCGCCGCAAGGACCTTTTTCTCGCCATCTTTATCATAAGCAACAAGAGTACACCAATCCCCCGATTCCCAATTCCCAATCATCGGCTCCCGCTTCCCAAAATCCTGAATCGTCTCAACAAGATACGGCACCGCCTCCGCATATTTGACCAGGGTAGGCGTCTCGCCCAGCGCCACTTCCCTGACCCGCTCACCGATCTGCCGCACTTCCAGCAGTTCGTGGGAGAGCATCTTGCGAATCATGTTCTCCAGTACGCGCGCGTTCGCCGTCATGCCGACATTTGCCAGCGAAGCGGCCGGCAGGATGAACCGGCAGACATCCACATACCTCGAACGGATGCGGCGGTCCCAGGCGTCGTCCTTTTCATTTTCGCGGCGCGGGAAACGATCGAGGATGAGATTCCGCACAGGACCCAGCGAATCCGCGTAGGTCTTGAAAAGGAAGCGGACGGTATCCACATATTCGCCGCAGAGCGGATGCCCATCCAATTCCGACGGGACCATAAAATCAGCAAGTTCCCACTTTTGATAGCGTGTGGACTTCTCCGTGTACGAGGCAAGCCGGTTGCTCTCGATGCTTTCGATTGCCAGCCGTGAGATGTTCTCAAAGGCGATATGCAGGACCGCATGTTCCGCCACCGAGGCGTGCCCATATCCCACCACCCACTTCTCGTGGAACTGTGCGGACTTTTCGTCGCTCAGTTCCGCGGCGATTGCCCGGAACGACTCCGGCGAGCGTGAAGTCTTGGCAAAGGCGACCGCGATCGTTTCGGGGCTGAGAGAACGCGGCGAGAGCAGATAAATTTCACGTTCGGGCATGGTAGTCTCCTGGTTTGCTGGTCGGATGGTCTGCTGGTCCGGGGAATTCCGGCAGATTATAAAACAATAGCGGACGTTTGTCCGCTATTGTCTGAGAATTCTTCTCGACGCTTCCACGTCCTTCCAAATCTGTTCGAGCAATAGGTCGACCGAATCGAATTTCATTTCATCGCGCAGGCGCGCGACGAACTCGAGCCACAAGTCTTCCCCATAAATATCGCCACGCTGATAATCGAGCAAGTGGACTTCCACGTTCGGGGTTTGCTTATCCGGTGTGAACGTCGGGTTGATCCCAATGTTGACCGCCGCCTGATACCTCTCATCGCCCAGGTACGCCCAGCAGGCATAGATCCCCCTGGCTGGGATCATCTTCGCGTGCGAATAAGCGATGTTGGCGGTCGGCACCTGGATGCTTTTGCCGCGCCCATCGCCGTGGATCACGGGTCCGTGCAAACTGTAGGGACGTCCAAGCAGATGCCTCGCCTCGCCAACGTTCCCGACCTCGATCAATTTGCGGATCTCGGTGGACGAGATCACGCCGCTTTCGTCACTCACGGCGGGCACCACCTCGACGGTGTATCCAAGCTCCGAACCGATTTCCGTCAAACGCGCCGCATTGCCTTCGCGGCCCTTGCCCAGGGCAAAGTCATAACCGATCAGCAGATGCCCGAGTCCGAGCCGACGTCTCAGACGCCTCATAAAATCATGAGCAGTGACCGTTGCAAGCTGGCGCGTGAAGCGCTCGGTGATGACTGCGTCTACGCCTAGTTCCTCGAACAAGCCGGCGCGTTCATCCGGCAGAGTCAAACATTTAAGCTCACGGCCGGTTAACACCGTGGCAGGATGCGGGTCGAAGGTTAAAACGACAGCAGGCGCCTCATTTGCATGCGCGCCTGTCGTCAACTTCCTGATAATCTGCTGGTGACCGCGATGGACGCCATCGAAGACGCCAACGGTCAGCCAGGAGTTTTGCAGGTCAACTTCCTCGAGAGAACGGTAATGTTGCATGTTCGCTTATCGCGAATCGCTTATCGCGTATGGCAGATCAATTATTGCGACACCTGCACTTGCCTCAGGTGCAAGTGTATGCGATAAGCGATGTGCGATCTACTCTGAAGTAAAGAAGACTTTCTTCGGCTGCCAGGCTGGCTGGCCGTCTTCACCCTGAACCGCTTCCATGAGCGCAACCAGCTCGCCCTGCGTACTGACGCCGCGCACCCGATTGCCCAGCTCGATATCTTCTGCAGCCTTCACACGGTGACCGTGGCGCACGCCTTCCACATCATCCGGGCTGAGCTCGATGGCGGGCCAATCCGCCAGCGCTTCCGCCGCGGGAATAAGATATTGATACCAGTTCCCGGCATGGAAGGCTTCCTGCAGCTTGCGCAGAGGCACAGCATCCCGCAAAGAGAACCGTCCGCTCTTGGTGCGCCGCAGCCCAACGAGGTACGCGCCGCAGCCCAGCTTTTCGCCGAGATCGTTTGCCAGCGAACGGACATAGGTACCCGAGGAACAATGCACATCGATCACAACCTCGGGCGGCGCCCATTCCAGCACTTCGAGATGATGAACCGTGATCTTGCGCGGTTCCAGTTCGACCTCCTCGCCTTTGCGCGCCATCTCATAGGCTTTCCGGCCCTGGACCTTGACCGCAGAATAGGGCGGCGGGGTTTGCTCGATCTCACCGACGAAGGTTTGCAGCACTTCTTCGAATTGGGCTTCGGTCACATTGACCGGCGCATTTCCCTGCGTCACCTTGCCATCCGCGTCGAAGGTATCCGTCCGGGCACCCAGACGGATAATTGCCTGATAGCGCTTGTCAGAAGCTGAAACATATTCGCTTAACCGTACAGCCGGCCCCACTAAAATTACAAGCACACCCGAAGCGCGCGGGTCAAGCGTACCCGTATGCCCGGCACGGCGCAGGTTCGTTCCATTGCGAATCACCTGCACCACATCATGAGAAGTCATCCCAACGGGTTTGTCCACTACTAAAACCCCAGAGATAGCATTCTTGACATCTTGACTATTCACTTTCATTCCTCCTTGTTTAAACTAGGACATGCTAAATTATCACACATTTGTCTGAATCGGAAATGAGAAATTAGATTGACAGCATTTCCTGTGTGGTTTTTAGCACTAATGGCTGGACGTCGGTCAGCGCGCCGGGGATATCGGCTCCCGCCGCCGCGGCATGACCGCCACCGTTGAAATGCTGCGCCACCTTCGACACATCGATGCCGGGCTCCAGCGCCCGCCACGAAACCTTGACCTGATGGTTGTTTTGCTCGACAAAGACCATCCCGACTTTGTTTCCTTCGATCGCGGAAACCATGTTGATCAAATCCGCGTCATCGTTGCCGCCATAACCGGATTTCCTGCGGTCCTCGGCGGTCAGGGCAGTCCACACGATTCCATTCTTTTGCTCCAAACGGGAAAGCCCGGCTCCCCAATAGCGTGCCGCCGGGAAGGACTTTTTCACCAGTGACTTCATGTATAAGTCCGCCAGGTCCACGCCGGTTTCCATGAGATCGGCACACAGACGTAACGCCGAGGGGTTGGTGTTAGGGGTGCGGAATCCCAGCGTATCGGTCACGATGCCTGTGAGCAGGGCAGCGGCGATCGGTTTGGTGATCTTGTAACCCCATTCGGGCAAATGATTGGTAAGGATCGCCGCCGTGGCAACTTCATCGGGTTCGATCAGGTTAAGTTTCCCAAACATTTCATTCGTTATATGATGATCGATATTGATGTCCGGTCCACCGAAGCTCTCGAGGACCTTCCCTACACGCCTGAAATCAGCACAGTCCACGGTGATGAACGTATCATGTTCCCCGCTCGGTTCCCTGACGATCAGCTCGCTGCCTACCAGATGCCGGAAGGAGCCGGAAACGCCATCCACCAAAACCATCTGCACGGACTTGCCGGCATCCCGCAGAGCCAATCCCAAACCAAGCAAGGAACCGATCGCGTCTCCATCGGGTCTGACGTGCGATGCGATAATCACCCTCTTCGATTCATCCAACCTCTTTTTGATTACCCCGGCAGCTTCATTCATACTATGCAAATTCCTCTTGAGTTCTAAACTGGTTCCAGCGGACACGAAGTTTATTGCTTTTTTCTTAATTCCGCAAGGATTCGTTCGATGCGGTCCGCGTTCTCCGGGGTCACATCCCAGTGGAAACGCAGGCGCGGGAAGGCGCGCAGTTCGACGCGCGCGGAGAGAGTCCGCCTCAGGAAACCGGCAGCAGACTCAAGTCCCGCGAGCACGTCGGCGGAACGCTCCACGCCCTCGAGCGCGGAAACGAAGACATCTGCAAATGCCAGTTCCCTGTCTATTTTTACGTCAGTCACAAAAATTTGTTTCAGGCGCGGGTCACTGATCTCATGGATCAGCATTTCCGAGAGTTCCTGGCGGATACGATCCGCAATCCGTTGAAGTCGAATTCCACTTGGCATTTCTGATTTACGATTTGCGATACGCGATTGGCGATTTACGACTTCTCAAGGACATAGCAGATCAGCTGATCGCCGACCTGGATATCATTGAAACTCTTGAAACCGACGCCGCACTCGTAGCCTTGCTTCACTTCTCGAACATCATCCTTCTCATGGCGCAGGGAACCCATGTCGCCTTCATAAACAAGGTCGGTGCCGCGATAGAGACGCACCCTGGCATTGCGGCGCAGCTCGCCATCCGTCACCCGGCAGCCGGCAACTTTGCCGAATTTGGAAGCCGTAAATACGGCAAGTACTTGCGCACGCCCAATGACCTTTTCCTTCGTCACAGGCTCGAGCATGCCGTTCAAGGCTTTTTCGATATCCTCGGTCATGCGGTAGATGATCTCATACAGGCGAATGTCCACGCCTTCCTTCTCCGCTACGCGCCGTGCCGAGACATCGGCCTGCACGTTAAAACCAATAATGATCGCATTGGATGCAGAAGCCAGCATGACATCGTTCTCGCCGATGTTACCTGTTTCCGCATACAGGATTTTGATCCCGATCTCACCCTCGCCAAGTTTGTTCAACTCGCTGACAATCGGATCGAGCGAGCCCTGCACATCCGCTTTGACAATGAGATTCAGCTCCTGCGCTTCCCCGGCCTGGACATTGGCGAACAGATCCTCCAGCGACGTTTTTTTCTTCGCCTGCACCTGGGATTTTGCCAGCGCCTGGCGCTCCGCAACGATCAGGCGCGCTTCCCGTTCAGACTCCACGACCTCGAACAGATCGCCAGCCGAGGGGACATCGCTCAGCCCCATCACTGCCACCGGCGTGGAGGGCCCGGCTTTGCGGACCGGCTTGCCTTTGTAATCGGAGAGCGCGCGCAATTTGCCATGAGCCGTCCCGGCAACGACGATATCGCCGGATTCCAGCGTTCCATTCTGGATCAGCAGGGTCGCCATCACACCTTTGGATTTATCCAGTTCGGCTTCGATCACCGTGCCGATCACTTTGCCGCCGGGATTCGCTTTGATGGAAGTATTATCTGCCACCAGCAGAATACCTTCAAGCAAATCTTCGATGCCCTTCTTCTGCTTTGCCGAGACCGGGATGACCATCGTGTTCCCACCCCAGTCATCCGGGACGAGTTCCTGTTCCGCCAGTTGCTGCTTCACGCGGTCCGTGTTGGCATTGGGTTTGTCGATCTTGTTCAGTGCCACCATCATCGGTACGCGCGCCGCTTTCGCGTGGGCGATCGCCTCGCGCGTTTGCGGCATCACGCCATCATCCGCCGCGACGACCAGTACCACGATATCCGCACCCTGGGCGCCGCGCGCCCGCATCTGCGTGAACGCGGCGTGGCCCGGTGTATCCAGGAACGTGATCACTCTGCCGTTATGTTCCACCTGATACGCGCCGATATGCTGTGTAATCCCACCAGCCTCGCCGGCCGCCACATCCGTCTGGCGAATGGCATCGAGCAGGCTGGTCTTCCCGTGATCGACGTGACCCAAAATCGTCACGACCGGCGGACGGTTGCTTAGCTTGGACTCATCCTCTCCCGCGATCATACGACGCCAGAGAGGTACCTCGCCGGTTTCCACGACAACTTCTTCCACAACTTCAGGAATCGCCTCGAAACCATATTCCGCCACCACGATGGCAGCCGTGTCAAAATCCACGGCTTGATTAATGGTTGCCATCACGCCGTTGGACATCAGTTTTTTAATGAGATCTATGGGACTCTTTTCGATCTTCTGCGCCAGATCGCGGATCACGATGCTGGCAGGCAATTCAAGCTTGTTTCCATTGGTACTCATCGGACTACCTCCATAAACACAAACTTCGAACGGGCAATTTGCAAACACACTGCCCATTTGCCGGTGAGTCCCATGAGCGATTCAGTCGATCACATTTGGCTACTCACCAGCCCCCACCACCTCTGCCTCCAGCGGCAGAGCACTCTTAAATTCTTCCAGCCGAGCCTGGTCAGCTTCTGTCAAAGAAGTTTTCAGGGCATGACCCAGCGCGCCTTTCAAGCCGCGTTCCCAGCACTCACGCCGATCGTGCAGATAGGCTCCCCGCCCCGGCAGTTTGCCGGTTGGGTCTATTTGCACTCCCTCGGCAGTCTTCACGAGACGAACCATCTTGCGCTTGGGCAGGACTTCACGACAGCCCACGCACGTCCGCTGGGGTACATGTTTTACACGCTGAACAGGTTTCTTAGGCACCTTCATCTCAAGTCATTGCAAACGCAACGACACTCGCCGCTAGTTTGATAACAACTAAACACTTCCATCCAAAGCAACCAAAGACAAAAATCAACATTACTTCCAGAAATTTACGCGGCACTTCGTAACTATACTACCAATCTTCACCGAGATCGTCGTCACCGCGTTTGTGCTTCTTGCGTCCGACCACCTCGCCGCGTTCCTCGTCGAGCACCAGCTCGACGCTCTTCTTCTTGCCTTTCTTGCCCTTCTTCTTGTCCGCCGAATCTTCCTCCTCACCAGTGGCAGCCTGGAAGATCTCCGGCTTCATGGAGAAGAGCTCATCCAGTGAGACGCCGTCCTTGTGTTCGTCATCTTCCGGCTCTTCGGAGGGTTTCTTCAGTTCTTTCTTCGCCGCAGCCTGTTTCTCGTCAACGGGCGTTTCTTCCGCAGGGACCTGAGCAGGCGTGGCTTCACCCGCCGCAACCGGCGCTTCAGCCTGCGGTTCAAGGACAGCCTCGGCAACGGGTTCCGCCGCGACTTCGGCTGCAGGCTCCGCGGGAGCGGGTTCCGGGAACTCGGTGGCGGCAAGTCTCTCTTCGATATTTGCAATCGCCTTGGGACCGATCCCAGCCAGTCCCAGCACCTTGTTGGCATCCATCTTCATGGACATCATCAACGCGCCAACAGTATCGAGCCCGGCTTCCACCAGGATATTGAAAACATGTTCCTTCAGCCCAAGCTGCTCGAGCGGCATGCCAAAGGCGGCCGTCGGCACTTCGGCGCGGGCGGTGGACATTTTCTCTTCCTCGGCACGCGCCGCGTCTTCCTTGATCTGGATCGTGCGGCGTTCCACGCGGTCCACGAACTGCGACAGCATGGTGAATTCTTCCGGCGTGATCGGGCGATTCTCAGCCTTCTTCGCCAGCACTTCCTCTGCCTGCGGAATGGCTTCGACCGCCGTGGGCAGGAGCGCAGCCAGCTCGGGATCACTTTGCAGCTTGCGGATCGAGTCCGCGGCAGCCTCTGCCAGCGACTTGATGTCGATCCGCCAGCCGGTCAGCTTGGCGGCGAGACGGGCGTTCTGCCCATCCCGGCCGATCGCCAGGCTGAGCTGGTCTTCGTTGACCACCACGGTCGCGGTGCGATTGCCTTCCATTTCGGTGAGATAAACGCCGCTGACGCGCGCCGGACTGATGGCTTTGGAAATATAAACAACGGGATCCTGGTCCCATTGGATAATGTCGATCTTCTCATCGTGCAGTTCCTTGACGATGGCTTGAATGCGGACGCCCTTGATGCCCACACACGCGCCGACCGGGTCGACGCCGGCCTGGGTCGCCATGACGGCAACCTTCGCACGCGCGCCCGGCTCACGCGCGATGGCGCGGATCTCGACCACGCCATGATAGATCTCAGGGACTTCATTCTCGAGCAAACGCCGCAGGAAGTTGCGATGAGCGCGCGAGAGCACGATCTGAGGTCCGCGCGAACCGTCCTTCACCTCCAGGACCACCGCCCGGACGCGGTCATGAACTTTGAAGCGTTCGCCCGGGATCCTCTGGTTGGCAGGCAGGACACCTTCGGCTTTCATGTCGAGACCAACGGTCGTTGCCTGGGCATTGGTCGCCTGGACAATGCCGCTGACGATCTCACCCACCTGGCGCTCGAAGTACTGCATCTGATTCGAACGCTCGGCTTCCCGGATGCGCTGTTGGATCACTTGGCGCGCGGTCTGCGCG
>JAFGCG010000057.1 GCA_016932715.1 Anaerolineales bacterium | reverse complement strand
TTATCGCCCGGCTGTTACACAACCGCCATCACCGCAAACGTAAAAATGTTAATGTTCAAACGTGAATTTTCCGACATGAACTAGCTACTACCTGCAAGACGGACAGGGCAGCACGCGTGCCCTGGCGAATGCCGCCGGGAATGTCACCGATACCTATTCCTATACTGCTTTCGGAGAGTTACTCAACCAGACAGGTTCCACCACAAATAGCTATCTCTACACCGGGCAGCAATTCGATTCACTGACTGGTCTATATGATCTGCGGGCGAGATATTACGATCCCGCACTGGGGAGGTTCCTGTCGCAGGATATGTATCCGGTCAATTTCAATAATCCTGTTGAATTGAACAGGTATGGATACACGGCGAATAATCCAGTCAATGGAATGGATCCAAGTGGACATTCGGTAATTGAAACTGCAATAAGTTATTCAAAAAGCATTAAAAATGTAGCGGTTACTGCTGGCACAGGTGCAGCAATAACATATGCATTTTTGCTAGCACTTAATACTCCTTGGATCGTCACTGGGCTGTTGATCTTCGGTGGTACCATAGAAGGCTATTTGTTGTATAGGGCAGTAGTTCTCCATGACCCGGAGGCCGCGGCAGCGGTCGGCTCAATATACAATCTTGGAAACTATACTTTTTCAGCATTATTTTCTCTCGCTAATTTTGCATGGCGCTCATTAACCTATGGAGAAATTCAGTTATTTGGATTTAGAGGTACAGGCTTTAGTGCACCCGAATATAGTGGTGAAAATGGATTAATAAAGGCAGGTCATGTAGGAATTTCATTTGATGGCGGCAAGACTATTTACGGATTTCATCCATCGGAATATAGTTTGTCTCAATTCGAAAGTGCTGATGCAGCGCTCAATTATCTGAAAAATGGTGGCACATTACCTGGTCAGATCTATAACGATACGCCATTATTCGTACGCGCGGCTCAATTGGCGGACGGAGGATCTCGTACGGCAGTCTATCAGCTCACAGTTCAGGTGTCTGCATCAGAATTTAACTCTATTCGCGCCTCGGTCTCAAACCAGGCTGCCAATCCCGCTCTTACAACCTCGTCGTATAGTTTTCCCCAAATAGAAAATGGCGTGCCTTATATGCCTGCTGGCTGTAATAATTGTGCAACCTGGCCTCAAACTCTGGGAATTCCTATTCCGAATCTTTCGGGACAACTTAGGGATTATATTAATGCAATGTGGTCACTTGGTGCTAAAATATGGCATCCTTAGAAGGAGATAAGTATGGATTCTGACAATCAAATTAATCCTGATGAGCGAATTCGCGAATTAGAATCTCAGTTGTGTAGACTTGCTATGGAATGGAGAAGCAAAATTGAAAATCGCCAGGAGATCAAAGAAAAATATCGTTCAACTTTGATTATGTTATTTTCCCTAGGTTGGGACGATGTTTTAGACATAGATTGTGAATTGCCAACGAGCGATATGCCACAAGAGTATCTTAGTAGGCATCCATATACGTCAACATCTGAAATTGGATCATATTCATGGAATAAAAAGCGAACATAGTATACGAAAGATGGCATAAGTTGAGTTCTTGGTGGTGAAGCTCGGCAGTGGACTCCCAACTCTGCCGAGCTTTTTTATTCAAACACATTTAAAAAAGCTCTGTATCTCTAGGCAAAGGAGAAGTATCATGACGAGTACCCCTTTAAATGATTATGTGTGCTGTGTGGCATCCTTGCGATCCGAAAATAATGCCACGCTCAAGGTGCGCGCTTATAAGAAACACGATCCGTTGCAGTGCTTCGACATCGTGTTCTTTTCTACGACATATATACATATACCATTCATATTTGAAGCGCCTATACTCGAGACCATTCAAAAGGAAGAACTGGCTCAGGTTTTAGCGAATCTTTCTGATGGGCTTCAAAGAGCCGTGTCTCTGTTTCGATTTGGCAGAGAGAATTCTAAAAAGTATATAGTTAGTCTCAGCTATTCAGTAGAGCAACCAGTTTTAGATGAAGACTGGACACCGCCCAGTCGCGTAGCAAATAGGTATGAATGGTCTGTGAATAAATTTGCGAAAGAAACGTTGTCTGAAATATCTTTCTTTTATCTAAATTCAATGCGTCTTAATGATGGATCTTTATACCTATCAATTACCGCAACAAATTCTAAAGATAAGCGGTATCATCTTTATTGCCAAGATGTTCGCTACTTGCAAACACCTACTATATCAGCTTGTGAACCATTTCAAATTGCCGACAGGGACGATGCGGCCCACCTTGCAAATAAAATTGGATTAGATGTGCGCTCTAATGTTGGTTTGTTAACTACATTAGCTCAAAATGTTCCAGTCCAGATTCTCTGTAGCAACTTTTTAATCTCTCCAATACCCAATAGTTGATTTCGGCAACGCCTCCTGCTCGGTGGCGGTCTTCCAACCTCGCCAAGCTTTTCTTTTCAAACAATGATGCCACCGGCAGCCGCGCCTAGATGAACGTCGGTGGCATCATCACAGACTACACCTACAACGCGGCAAGGGTAAATGCTTCGAGTTGTTGTCATGTTTCCGCAACACTTGTAAATTATTAAAGTGATAAAATGTGGTCTGGATCGTTCAGGGTGCCCCCCTCACCTTGAACGATCCAATTTGTAACGGGGAATTCTGTGACTTATACTTCCCGCCCCTCACTTGGTCATACTATCCAAACCTACTTGATTCTATGGCAAGTCATCGCAGGACGAATCAACTTTTGAAGAAACCAATTAAAGGTTGCGAGTGGGGCTCCTTCGGCTGCGCAGCGCCTTGGCACTACTCCGCTCAGGATGAGACTCCACCCGCTCCCTTCGCCGTCAACTATTTGGAGACGGCATCCAAGCGCAGGTCTACCTCACGATCCAATTGCTGCTTTTTCAGCCAGGACCGTACAGAAAGAATCACGAGCGCGAGGACAATGGAAGCTACTGCGAACAACATGTGAGCACCTCTCAGGTAGGATCGGGCGGGTGGCCCGGGCAGGCAGATCTTTTGATCTACCTCCCTCCAAGAAAGCATCGCGTCGACAATGGTTTCGTGGAGGGAGGCAGCGAACATTACTGCTCACTGCCTGTTGAGAGGCGCAGCACACATGGTGCCGCCGGTGGAGTGTTGCTTTATCAGCCCCACTCGCAAGCGCCCCGCCGGGAGTTGAACCCGGTGATTCCTTTCGGGACGAAGGGAGAGATGTGCGAGGCACATCTCTCAAGGTCTTACTCGATGGCAGCAGACGGTTAGGCGGGTTCGCCCTCCAGTTCCGCAGATGTTTCATCAGCCGCTTCATTGCCATCTTTCTCAAACGAGAATGGTGTGATGGAATTTGCGATGATGATGAACTTCTGGCGCTTCGTGCCATCGTCGTCGATCCACTGTTCCATCCCCAGGCGGCCTTTGACCGTGAAGTATTCCTTGTCCTGGATGTCTGCCAAAGCCTGCACCACCTCGGAGACATTTTCATCCTGGCTGAATGCCTTCACGTCGAAGAACATCGAGGGCTTGTACTCATCGGTCCCTTTGACTTTTCCCTGGGAGAGAAAAGCACGGACAAACGAGAACGGATTGCCGCTATTGGTGCCGACCTGCATCTGGCCTGCAACAATTGCTTTCAAGGTGAGGATGACGAAATTGGACGGGCGATTTTTCTGGTTGGTAGCCATAGAGGCATACCTCCTTTCATGAAATAGCAGGCGTTAGGCATCATCCTGCGTTAGCTTGCACCTGCGGTGCAAATCGTTCCTTCGGGGATCGAACCCGATGGCGCCCATCTGCGCAGAACCGAGGTAAGTTGAATTGAAGATTGGGAGGCAAAGGCATTGACAAGTGAATCAATATAGCTATAATGATTCTCAGTAGGGCGAGCTGCGCCAAAGCAGTCGCCCATTTTTGTTGCCCAGCTTCGGCTGGGCTTCTGATTTTGTAGAAAGGATGTGGAATATGGATGAGAAACTGAACAGCAGGCCGTTGGCGGATGTGTCATCTCACCAGATTGCCCTCTGGTTGAGTCAGATGGGATTTACCCGGAAACGCTGGTCCTTGCGTTTTCTGCTCGCTGTATTCCCGGATCTGCTGGAAACTGCCCTGTGCCTTGAAGAAATTTATCGTACGAGCAATATGGTTCTGTGGATCCTGGAACCCGAAGATGAAGGCACATCTAATGACGTGTTGATGATGGTCGACGAAATGATCGAACGCGCGCCGACTCCATTTGGGAATGACAATTTCGTCATCATCGTAGAAAGGAGGCTATCCCTTCCAGGCGATGGAGATGGCTCTGAGTTACTGCAACAAGAGGTTGAGTCAACATTGGCTCACCGCGCATTGGCCGATTCAATGGTTCTGCGTGGGAATCGCTGGAAGGATTGGAAGCATGGCGATAGTAAGCAGCGATTACTAGAAATGCTGGACAAGGCATTCCCTAGCGTGGAAGCATCCGTGACCCTGATCCGCGCGGCAGTCTTGGGGCGTTCGTTTGCCAGACTCGCTGCCAGGCTTTCATAAAGAGGAGGGAGGACTGAGTAGTCCTCCCTCTGGTGACACTACTGACCTCGGAAGTAGTTCTTGGAAGCCCGATAGTTACTCAGCCAGTTGAGAACAGCCTGGCTGATTTCTTCGGGCGACGCGCCGAGGATCTGTTGTGCCTGTGCAACCTGAGCGACTCCACTTTTCTCGTCAGGTGCAAGGTAGAGGACGGTCCCATCTGCAAGCTCCAAGCGAAATCCAGATCCGGGTCGAGGATCGTCACTGTGGCGGGTAGGTCTTTTTGCCATCGTACACCTCCATCAGTCGGGGAATGCGATGGCATCCGCTCCCCGACGAATAAAATCGGGAAGCGGGGGTTTCGGTACGCGGCTGTCGCCGCTACTCAACCCAAGTTTTCCGCCCAGGAAAGACCATTTGCCTTTCCTTGCCTAACCTGACGCTTCGGCTGACGCTCAGCGCGAGTTCAGAGCATGCGAGGAAAAGGGAGGCGCCGGATAGACGCCTCCATAAATCAACACTTTATTGCAGCTTTTCCTACCGGTCCACCATGCATCTCTTCACACAGGGAACGGACAGGGCAGTAATCACATCTCCATAGTTCATCCACCTCACCGATAACAGGAGGGAGATCGGAGGAGATCAAAGCCGCAAGGACACTTTTCAGAAATGCCATCGTAGCTTCACGTTGTAGTTTCGCTGCACAACGCACTGGTGCTTTGTCAGTGAAATAAACCACCTGCGCACCTGCAAACTGACCCGGCTTCGCCGCGTTGAGCTTGCCAGCCAGTTCATCAGCATTCTTTTCGATCAACAGGGCGTACAAATTGACCTGCATGACATGAGAAGAACGAGGCTGAGGCGGGCGATAAACTCGCGTCAGCTCAGATTTGGACCGGAAGATCGAGCCACAGTCCTGGCAGGTCAGTCCATTTTCGCCTGTGTATGTCTCGCCTTCACATTTCCCACACAGCATAATTTTTCGACCACCCGGAGCATGTCCGGTTACTTTGTAATCGGTGATCAGCCAACCATTCGGCGTCAATTCGATCAGGTCAGGAGTTCCAACAAGGAGGATAGACCTGCCCTGGAATTTGCATCTCCATGAAAGTGTTTCCTCTCGTATCCCTTCCGGATATTCGCTGAGCAGACTGTGATATCCAGTGCCACGATTCATTCGGTAGAGCGAGGAAGGTTTCTCATAATACGGGTTCTCCTGTTTCAGGCGCAGCTGACGCGCGCAGGAGAGCAGTTCCGTGACTGAAAAGCCGATCTCGGCGCCAGCCTGTTCCGCGAGTTTTTGCGCGTACCGTGGATCGCGGATTGATTTTGTCGCGACATGGATGGCTGCCGGTACCATAGGGCAGTCAGGCGCACCTTTCTGAGCGCATGCGAGGCATTCGTGAAAAGAAACTGCCTGATTGGTGACTTCACATGTGAAGCCAACCAAACCAGTTTGAGTTGTAGTTGGAGTCATTGGATATCCCTCCAAAAAAGCAAGAATGGCGTTCGACGCCACTCCGGTTATTGTTGCTCAGCAGCGATTTCTTCAGAGATCTCACTGTCAGCATTCTCTACCTTCTTCCAGTTGATCACCGGAAGCTTCACAGCAAAACTTTTTGCATGTGCATAACCCTTGCGGGTAACACGTCTACCGCGCGGAGTTCGCGCAATGAGGCCGGTCACCAGCAGTGCGGGCTCGATCACGCGTTCAACAGTTGCCAGGTCAAGACCAGCATTCGCGGCAATAGCACGTGGACCACTGGGACCGCCGTTATACACTGTGACCAATGTAAGCAAATATTTGCGATCTGCGTCCTCCAACCCAAGCATATCCAGTCCCAGGAGGGGCATGGTATTTTCCACTAATGGGCCATCGATGATGTCTGTCTGCAAATTGACAGCAGCATCCACGCAGCGGCGGAAAAGACGCAGGGCCACACGCGGAGTCCCGCGCGAGCGGATTGCAATCCCGTTCAATGCCTGTTCATCAGTCATATAACCCAATCTGGCCGCGGCACGAAGCACAACGGCCTGCAACTCATCGATCGTATATGCCGAGAGGTAGAACGATTGGCCAAATCTCGCGCGCATGGGTTCAGGCAGTAAACCGTAATCGGTTGTAGCACCAATCAGAGTGAACGGATGCAGGGACAGGGTGATTGGCTTGTCAACACCGTCCGGTTTGATGGAGACCTTGAAATCTTCCATCGCGCTGTACAGCAGTTCGGACAGCTCACGCTTTAGTGCGTGGATCTCGTCGAGAAACAGAACATCACCACGCTGCAGGCAAACCAGCACTTGCGCCAGGTCGCCCGGTTTCATGAGACTGGGCCCCGACAGCTCATGCAATCTTGCCTCTTGTTCAGAAGCAATGATGCCCGCGAGAGTCGTCTTGCCCAGCCCGGGCCCGCCATAAAATGCCACGTGTTCCAAAGTAGTGGAGCGTGTCCTGGCTGAGCCCAACATCAGGCGCAGTGTCTTCTTGAGATCGCTCTGCCCAATGAAATCATCTAGCGTGAGCGGTCGAAAATTGCGTTCATCTGGTGGAGTAGGGGAATTGATTATGTTGTCTTCCATAGTCATATCCTATCTTTGCGGAAGAACAAATATTTGGAATCCATGACAGATATACCTCGAGGTTTTGGTTTAGGCAGAAAAGTGGCGCAACGCGCCATGGTGCCATCGGCACTCAAAAACTTCTCTTGCCTCTCAAATCCATGGAGGCGATCTCGCATGAACTTGGGAGGTAAGAGAAGTAAACGGCTTCTCTCGTATAATGGGTGATCACTATTGCGCGTCGTCTGGACGCGCATCGACCCGGCCATGACAGAACTTGTCTGTGCCGAAACGCCCGAACCTATCTATCCTCCCTTGCCGCGAAAGAGTATATGACAACATCGCAACTTCTTCGAACATCTTCCCAGAAATATCTTGGCTCACGGGGTCTGATCGTTTTGATCGCCCTGCTGTCTGCATTTGTGCCGCTATCCACCGATCTTTACCTGCCAGCTTTGCCCGCGATGAGCAGGAATTTGCAAGCTCCCGCGGAGCAGATCAGCCTGACCCTGAGTGCTTTCTTTGTCCTGTATAGTGTCGGGATGTTGGTGTGGGGACCTCTTAGCGACCGTTACGGTCGCAAGCCCATCCTTTTGATCGGTTTGTCCGTGTATGCGCTATCCAGCGGATTATGTTCTATCGCTACCAGCGTGACTGCCTTGATCGTGTTTCGCGCACTTCAGGCAGCAGGCGGCAGCGCTGCAGGGGCAGTTGCCTCGGCAATCGTCAAAGATATGTTCAGCGGTCGCAAGCGTGAGTCGGTATTGGCGATTGTACAATCGCTGGCAATGCTCTCACCCGCAGTCGCTCCAATGTTTGGGGCAATGTTGCTCGGCGTTACTACATGGCGCGGCGTTTTCTGGGTGCTGACGGCAATCGGTGTGATGGCTCTGCTGGGTAGCTTGATGCTGGAGGAGACTATTCCGCAGCGGAACACCGGTGCACTGCTGCACAGTTTCAAGGGACTCGCCAATGTGCTGCAAAACCGCGGTTTCACTATGTTGATGCTTCTGTTCTCACTGGGCAGCATTTCGGGCTTGGCATTCGTTTCTGCATCGACGTACATTTATCAGGATGGTTTTCACTTGAGCAGCCAGGCATACAGCTTTTACTTCGCGGTAAACGCCATTTTCCTGATCATGGGTCCGATGATTTACCTGCGCATTTCCCGCCGCTTCCATGCCGAAACGATCATCCGCACCTGCTTCATGATCTCCTTAGCCAGCGGAGTATTGATGATCCTGTTTGGCAACCTGGCTCCCTATATCTTTGCACTGTGTATCCTGCCATCCTCTCTTGCCGGGAGTATCCTTCGACCGCCCGCCGCCAACCTCATGCTTGAGCAGCAACAAGGTGACACCGGCTCGATGGTTTCGGTGATGAGCTGCACGGGCTTGCTCATGGGGTCTCTGGGAATGACATTGATCTCATTTAATTGGGGCAATACCATTATTGCCCTGGGTACCATGACCTTGTTGACTGCCCTGATCAGTCTGCTGGCCTGGCCGCTGGTGATCCAACGCGCTCACCGTTTGCCTCACCCAATGCATGGGGTGGAGGTAGAGACACCGAATCTATAAACATAGCATGCTAAAGTATCAATTTGAAGGATGACTGATTCCTTGAGAAGAGCTATATGTACCACATCGTTTGTGTTATTTCTACTTCGTACAATTTGACTTGTACGAAGTTGTTTTGTATTATAATGGCGATAATCCTGGAAAACGAAGCAAATAAGGTGTCAATTCTACTTCGCAAAATTCGGAAAAACACAGATGACCGACAACAAACTACTTGTTGATTTCTACGATTACCTTGAGAACAACCCTTTACCATCCCGTCGGCGCGCCGGAGCATCTCCTACAACAATCAAGGGGTATGTGCAAGATATAAGCGTGTTCCTTCGATGGTGGAAACAATCCTTTGGAAATGAACTCACCATTCTCCTCCTACGCAAAGATCCCTATCAGCTAAACAAGAAAATCATACAGGACTTCCTTGCCTGGCTTGAAACGTCAATGAAGTACAAAGCAGCCACAATCCTACGATACGCTGCTAGCCTGCGCGCTTTCTCGACATTCCTGAATGCCGAAAAAGCAATCAAGCACGATCCCACTATAGGCTTGCGTCTACCAGTCAAGAAAAAGGAAGATCCGAAAGGACTCGATGATACTCAGCGCGCCCGCTTCGAAGCCGTCTTCCAGACACCCTGGCTTGACAAAGTAACAAAGCGCAAACGAACCTATGAGACATTGGCGCCGCAAAGATTGGTGCGTGATAAAGCCATTGCCTTCCTGATGTTGTATGCAGGCCCGCGCGTGGAAGAGGCATACTCTCTTGATCTCGATGATATTGAGCTTTATCCTCGATCGGGAGAGATGCACATCCGTAAAGGCAAGAATGCAAAGGAACGCGATGTACCGCTCCCCAAGCCGGCGCGCGACGCGTTGACAGCGTGGCTTGAAGTTCGGGCAGAACTTCCAATCAAACATAAAGCACTCTTTGTGGACCTACGCGGTACATACGGCCGTTTGTCCATGCGCTCGATGCAATCTATGATCGCAGAGGCAGGACAACGTGCCGGGCTAGATCGCCAGAAACCACCGGTCTTTGTTACCCCCCATATCTTGCGTCACACCTGGCTCTACATGTTACGCCAGAAAGGGATCTCTGCAGAAATCCGTGCCGCACTCGCAGGGCATTCGCTTGAAACGACCATGAAGTACGGCAGCCCCAAACGGCCGGAGATCGAGCGAGCGGTCAAGGCTCTCGATGATGCAGCAACAATCTAGGGGAACGATCCTAATGATTGCCAATTCTATCTGATAGCCATCAAAATCCACAAATCAATATACTGCTCAATACTACTTTTAACACAAAGTTAAATTACATATCCAGAACATTAAATCTATTGACTTTGCTTGTGCTTTTTTGTACTATATATTCATACACTGCGATTAGGCATGCTAAGGGCTATACCTAATCTCGCTGGGGGTATCAAAGAAGTATTAAACCACCAGCGGGCATCAACATACAATCAGGGGCGTATCCTGGTTGCAAACGTATTCGGGAGGTCCCATGTTTGCACTTAAGCCAAGGATCGAGATCGCGACACGTATATTCTCAATTGCGGTCATTTTGTTCAACGCGCTGGCACCGACCGCAGCAGTGGCTGCAAAATCGGCCACCGTGCAGAATGAGCTGGCATCTTCTGCAAAGGTTGAAGAGACTGGGCTTCAAGCAGAAGCGAGAAAAATGTATCCAACGTTTGCCCGGCCGACCGGCAGGGGCAGCGATGTATCACAACCAGAAAATATCGCTCTACAAGCATCGGAGGATGTGCTGTTGCAATGTGACCCCTCCAGTTCAACATACCTCTCGGGAAGCCCTATTTGTGCAAGCTCAGATCCCAGCATTTTCCTGACCGAGGAATTTACAAAAGATGCAGGGCGTTTTGACTGGTATGCCGGAGGAATTGCGCGGTTTAAGCTTCTGTGCCAAGGTGAAAATTGCGCTCCGCCAGACATCTACTATCGGGCAACGGTGAATGCTGACTATAATGGATACGGTTTACCCCAGACTTGGTTAATAGATCTTTTTACTAATGCGCATTTCGTAACAGTCCAGACGCGTGGGATTCAGGATGGCATTTGTGGCATAGGGGAAGTAGGGAGTTGCCATTTTGAAATAGTAGGAGTCATCCCCAAGGAGATCATTTCTCAAAATCCTGACGAGTGGGTGAATAACTATCTTGATATCAAGGCGGAATTAGCGGGCCAAGCGAGCATGTCTTACATACACGTGCATTCCATTATACAAGTTTCGCTAGACCCCAGCCTTCTTGATTTACAAGTGCCGGCAGAGGCTGTCAATTGCAAGGGGGAGTATTACTGCGCCCCACAAGGATTTGCTGCCGACCCGATTAACACACGCACAGGTGCACTGAGTTACTCGGCAAACGATCTGGAGATCTCGACCAGCGCAGGCACGTTAGCCTTTGAGCACACCTATGTCTCGTCCTACATTGAAAAATTCAACCCTGAGCATGGCAACCCATTTGGTTACGGATGGGTCCACAATCAAGATCTGCGGTTGATCTTCCCGGCAGCAAATGAGCCAGGATTTGTGCACTTCAAAGACTACAGTGGAAATCTGTATCGCTTTTGGGACACTGGCATTGGAAGATACGTTCCTTATGCCGGTTACACAGCAAGCCTGACCAGGAATGTGGGAACGCCGGTGACCTACACCCTTACCGATCAGGCGCAGAACGTCTATACCTTTGATGAGAATGGGAAAGTAACCTCGCTTGTCAATCCCACGGGGCAGGAAATTACCTATGACTACGATGCAGGTGAGAGATTGGAGCGTGTGAGCGCGGATGGGGGAGGGCGTTATTTCGACTTTACCTACAATGCCCAGGGACAACTTACGACGGTTACTGATCATGCTGGTCGCTCGGTGTCCTTTGGATATGATGCTGCGACGGGAGATCTGACCAGTTACACCGATGTCCTGGATCAGACTTGGCAATATGAATACCAGGATCATTTGCTCACCAAAATCGAAGATCCAGACGGCAATCAGGTGGAACGGAATGAATACTATCCGGATGGGAAAGCCTGGAAACAATTCGATGGGAACGACCACCTGATTGTCGAATTGACCTACAACGCGGACAGCACAACGACAATAACAGACGCCCTGGGGAACACAACTATGCATGCTTATGACACCAGAGGTACACTGGTTGAAGAGAGCAATGCCGTTGATGCACAGACCTATAAAACCTACGATCATAATTTCCGTCCCCTAGAAATTACAAACTCGGCAGATCAGACCCTCCAGATGACATGGAGCGCAGATGGTGTCAACCTGCTGTCGAAGACCGATCCGGCAGGGAATACCATCAATTATGAGTATGATTCCTTGAACAACCTGACCCTGGTGACCGATCCACGTGGATTCCCTACAACCTATACATATGATGGAAAGTTGCTCACCAAGGTCAAAGATGCACTTAACGGAGAAACAACCTATGCCTATACACCGGAGGGTTTCCTAGAATCGGTTACCGACACTGCCGGACGAGAGACGTCCTATACCTATAATTCATTTGGTCAGCGCCTGACAATGACCGATCCAAGCAATAATACCTGGTACTACACCTATGATTCCCTTGGACGTTTAATCGACACCACCGACCCGCGCAGTCGCGTCACCCACAATGAATACAATGCCGCAGGAAAGCCTATCCGCGTGACGCAGAACTATGATCCCAGCCGCCCACAGAACGATGAGAACTTGTACAACATCGTCACGGAATATGAATATGACGTGCGCGGCAACCAGATCGCCGTGACCGACACCTATGGCCGGACAACACAATATGTCTATGATGATGCAGATCGCCTGCTTCAGACGATTGATGCGCTGGGAAATACGACAACCAATACGTATGATGCGGCGGGCCGCCTCATTTCCACGACCGATCCCCTTCAACATACGACGAGCTATGAATATGATGCCGCAGGTCGGCTGATCAAGACGATCAATCATCTGGGTTTTCATTCTGGTATCACAACGTTCAATGTGGAAGAAAACACATCCACTATAACCGACATGCTGGGAAGACAGACGGTCTTCCACTATGATGCGCTCGGGCGGGTGGTCAAGGTCGTGGATCCTCTGGGGCATTTCACAACAACCACCTATGACCCGAATGGGAACGTTGCCACTCGTACCGATCAGCTTGGTCGGACCACGTACTACGAATACGATGAGCTGAATCGTCTGGTCAAGACCATCGATCCCAATGGCGGCGAAACGGAGACCTTCTACGATGAGGATGGGAACCGCATTGCCACGGAAGACCCATTGAATCATCGAACCGAGTATACCTATGATGACGTGGGGCGCCTGATCGCCACCACCGACCCGCTGGACCGTACAACGAGTACGGAATACGATGAATATGGACGCCGTGCTGCGACGATCGATGCGGCTGGACACCGGACCACATTTACCTACGATATATTGGATCGTGTGATCACTGTCACAGATGATGATGGCAATGCGACACATACGACCTATGACGCCCTGGGGAATGTCCTGGCGAGCACAGATGCCAATGGCAACACCACCACAACAGCGTATGATGAGCTCAATCGTCCATTGACGGTGACAGATGCGGAAGGGCATCCAACCACAAACACTTACGACGCTGCCGGGAACCTGATCGAAGTCAGGGACGCACTCGATCACACTACACATTACACATATGATGAACTCAATCGTCAGATCGCGGTGACTGATCCACTGGAGCACACTACCCAGTCCTCCTATGATGCATTGGGCAATCTGTCCGAGACAGTGGATGCAAATGGCGTGGTCACGCGCTACGAGTATGATGAGTTGAACCGGCAAGTCGCGGTGATCCTGAACAATAAGCCGGGCGTTGATCCGGATGCGGAAACCAACATCCGTTATGAGTTTGTCTACAATGAAGTTGGGAATCGCATCTCTGTGGAAGATCCCAAGGGAAAGATCACCACCTATGGGTACGACACGCTCAACCGGTTGATCGAAAAGAAGGACCCGCTTCAGAACACCTGGTCCTATACCTATGACCTGGCAGGCAACCGCATCTCGGCGACCGACGCCAAGAGCCAGACTATTTACTACGCCTATGATGCTGCGAACCAGTTGATCGCCATTGATTACCCGGGTACAGAACCGGATGTAACCTTCACATACGACTTGAACGGGCAGCGCATCGGCATGACTGACGGACTAGGCACGACAACCTGGACCTACGATGATCTGAATCGGCTTATTGCAGTCACGGATGCCTTCAACCAGACAATCGAATGTAGTTACGATGCAGTAGGCAATCGCATAGAACTGACGTATCCCGATGGCAAGACAGTTACGTATACTTATGATAGGAACAATCGTCTCAAGAGTGTAACGGATTGGGATCAACAGGAAACAGAGTACTCGTATAACGAAGTGGGGCAGCTAAGCTCTGTGTCCCGTCCGAATGGAGTTTCCTCACAATATGTGTATGATAATGCCGGGCGGCTCGAAGAGCTCGAGCATACTTTTGGTTTGAATACATTAGCCTCCTACAACTACACATATGACCCGGCCGGCAACCGCACACGCGCTATTGAGGATCTACAGAACCCGCAGATGGCTTCCGCCAATCCAGGTGGGTTCGCCGGGTCGAGCGGGCAGCCTTCACTGTCCCAGGGTCCTCGTTTCGCTTCCGTAGACGTGATCGCGCTAAAGCCCGCAGCCAGAGATGAAGCGCTCTTCGCGCTGGCGTATCAGATCGACCCAACCGAGACACCCACAGAAACCTCCGTCCCAGCCGGAATACCCACAGAAACTTCCACCCTGATCGAAACACCAATGGGTGCTTCTACGGCGACAGGTACCCCTGTACTCACACTGCCTGCGTCTCAACTACCTGATGCTTCAGAATCGCCTGACTCCTCCTCATCTGACGAATCCAATCTCGTGGATGATGCCAACCTGCCTGCGTTTGGGAATCAAATCGACACAAAGCGGCCGCCGGTGGGCGTTGGCATTGTGGACGACACGGATAGCGCCTGGAAGTATGTGGGGACGTGGACAGCGTCCAAAAATGCGGCGTCCGATCGCGGTACTCTTCATCGCACAACAACATCCGGCAATTATGCTGAATTGACCTTCACTGGCACACAATTCACTCTCACCCTTGCCAAGGACTCCAAGGGTGGTTCAATCGATGTGTATGTGGATGGAAATAAGGTCGGGACCATCGATGCCAACAGCCCGCATACCCTCAGACAATCCACCTGGAACAGTCCAATCTTTGCAGCCGGTGATCACACCGTGCGTTTGGTCCATGCTGGGGGCAGTGGAAAACATATCGATATCGACACCATCGAGATCGAGAACCTACCCATGCCCGCCGCGACGGACACAACCGAGACTGCAGAGAACAGCCTCTTCCCGTCCGAGGAATCTAGCTTGTCCTCCTCGGGCAGCTTTGCATTCGCGAACTTTACCGTGCCTCGAGTTCAGGCTGTTCCGGCAAGCAAGGCGCTGCTTGCGCCTTCCTATCAGGAAGAACCTGTCATCGTCACGGCAATCAATGCACGGAGCGGTCAGACCTGTGCTATAACTTCCAGTGGCGGACTCAAGTGCTGGGGCTGGAATGGCTACGGTCAATTGGGGGACGGAACGACCACCCAGCGTAGCACACCTGTGGATGTGAGCGGTTTGACCAGCGACGTAACGGCGATCGCGCTGGGGTATTATCATACGTGTGCTGTGACGTCCAGCGGAGGCGTCAAGTGCTGGGGGCAGAATACAAGTGGTAAATTGGGAGATGGGACGACCAACCAGCGTACTACCCCAGTGGATGTTGTTGGATTAAGCGATGTCATGGCTCTGGCAGCGGGCGGGGGACATACTTGTGCCGTGACGTCCAGTGGGGGGGTCAAGTGCTGGGGAAGTAATTACGATGGTCAGTTGGGCGATGGCACAACGACGGATCGCCTTACCCCTGTGAACGTAAGCGGATTGAGCAGCGGGGTAGTGGCGCTTGCAGCAAGTGGAAGCAGTACCTGCGCTCTCACTTCCAGCGGCGGCGTGAAGTGCTGGGGACATAACAGTGATGGTCAGCTGGGAGATGGGACAACAACAGACCGCCTTACCCCGGTGGATGTTAGCGGGTTGACCAGCGAAGTAACGGCGATCACGGCCGGCGCTGGACACATGTGCGCCTTGACGGATGCTGGCGGAGTGAAGTGCTGGGGCTGGAATAATATGGGTCAATTGGGAGATGGCTCATACACCGACCGCACAACACCGGTCGATGTGATCGGGTTCACCAGCGGGATCGCAGCCATTGATTCGAGTCATTATCACAACTGCGCTATAACGACCAGTGGCGGCGTCAGATGCTGGGGAAGCAACTACTCTGGCCAGCATGGAGATGGGTCATTGACCAGTGGTGTGGTAGCGATTGCAGTTGGGAATGGTCATAGCTGTGCTCTGATGAACAATGGCGGCGTCCAATGTTGGGGAAACAATGGCAATGGACAACTGGGGGATGGGACGACCACACAACGCCTCACCCCGGTGGATGTGAGCGGATTGACCAGCGGCACAGCGACGATTGTCACACGCTATCTCCACACCTGTGCTCTCACTTCCAGCGGCGGAGCCAAGTGCTGGAGCATTAATGGGAATGGCCAACTGGGCGATGGGACGAATACGAGCCGCACTACGCCAGTAAATGTCAGTGGCTTGACCAGCGGAGTGGCGTCTATCGCTACGGGCCAATACCACACCTGCGCCGTGACGACGAGTGGTGGAGCCAAGTGTTGGGGACTGAACGGTGAGGGCCAGTTGGGACAGGGAGCAGTGTCACAGGGCAGCAACACGCCGCTGAATGTCAGCGGACTGACCAGTAGGGTCACTACAATCGTGACAGGGTCGAATCACAGTTGTGCCCTAACGTCCAGCGGGGGAGTCAAGTGCTGGGGGAAGAATGCCAATGGTCAAGTAGGAGATGGGACGACCACCTTGCGTGCCGCACCCGTGAATGTCAACGGCTTGACCAGTGGGGTGACTGCCATTGCGGCAGGCAATAATCATACCTGCGCTGTGACATCTGCCGGCGGGGTCAAGTGTTGGGGCATTAACTCTTCTGGCCAGCTGGGCGATAGCACAACCACACAACGCCTCACCCCGGTGGATGTGAGTGAATTAAGTGACGTGGTAGCTATTTCGGCAGGGGATTCGCATACCTGCGCGTTGACAACCAGCGGAGGAATCAAGTGTTGGGGCAGCAATGGCAGTGGTCGTCTGGGGGATGGAACGTATACAAACAGCTCGACCCCGGTGGATGTGAGCGGGCTGACGAGTGGTGTAAGCGTCGTTTCAGCAGGTGGGTCTCATACCTGCGCTGTGATGTCCGATGGGATCGCCAAGTGCTGGGGGAATAACTATTATGGCCAACTGGGCGATGGAACAAAGACATACCACAACACTCCGGTGGATGTGAGCGGCTTGACCGGCGGGGCGACAACCATTACTGCCGGCTCCTCTCATACCTGCGCCGTGACAACCAGTGGTGGCGCCAAGTGTTGGGGCGAGAGTATCTATGGTCAGTTGGGCGATGGCGCGTTGTCCTATCGCTCCGCACCCGCCTATGTGATCGGGTTGACCGGCGCGGCTTGCTATCCCCTGACCCTAGGACACACCGGGCAGGGCAGCGACCCGCTTGCCTCCCCGATAAACTCCACTGGCTGCTCCACAGGTGAATATGTTGCTGGCGAGAGTATATCCTTGAGTGGCGCTGTCCCGGATTCTGGCTGGGAGATCGATAGCTGGACTGGCACGGAAAACGACGCCAGCACCAGTAACACCAACACGGTTACCATGCCCGCCAGCGCCCACACAGTCAATGTCAATTACATCTTTCCATCCGTTCCCCTGACCATCGACTATACCTACGACGCCCTCAACCGCTTGACTGGGGCGACCTACAGCGACGGAAGGAACTTCGGCTATACCTACGACCCAGCTGGCAATGTGTTGGAGCTTCAAAAGAACTTGGGACCAGGTACCATTGTTACCACCTACAGTTATGATGCTGCTAATCAACTGGCGACCGCTGTAGAAAATGGCGTGACCTGGCAATATCATTATGACGAGAACGGCAGTCTCATAGAAACCTTGCCAGATGGAAATGCTGCAAGTGGCGCGAAACGCTACACCTACAATACGGCTGGTTATCTAATGCAGGTTGAGATGCATAACGGCTCAGGCTGGAATGCACAAGCCGAAATGGACTATAACGGACTTGGGCAGCGTTTAAGCATGGATGCTGCTGGAGTCATTGCTCACTATGTAGTCGATGGTAATCAGCCTCTGACTGCTACTTCAGAAAACACTACGTTTTACTTGTATGGGTTAGGTCCGATTGCCGAAAAAACAAGCGACTGGGCATATTCATTGCCCGATGGGCTAAATACTCCTCGTCAACTAACCAATCCCGCTGGAGAAGTAACATTAGCAGGTAGATACACGCCCTGGGGAGATATTCTCGAAGTGCATGGCGCTGGCAACTTTACATTTGGCTATCTGGGTGGTGTAATGGATCTTGCGTCAGGGCTGATCTATGTGGGGAATGGGCAATACTATGATCCATTTACTGGTAGGTTTCTAACACGAGGCATTAATCCCAATGGTACCAATCCGTATGTACCTTGGAATCCTATTGGAGCAATCCTTGGACCTTTGGGAATCTTCTCACTCGTTGCGACCCGAAAGCGCGGCAAGCATAGCAAGGGACTGCCATATTTGCTTATGCTCTTTATTCTGGTTGTATTGCCCTTGAGCATAGGGATGGCATGTGAGGAGTCGAGCGTAACACCGACTGAGCCTGTTAATTTCACGGTGACTGTAGATAATGGTATGTTGACAGCTACGGCTAGTTCTGGCGGACAGGTGATAGCCACAGCTACTGCACCTGCACCATCAACACCAATAGCAGTTCCATGCCCAACTCCTAACACATCACAAAATATTTTCAGACTAACTGACGTAGATTGGGCAGGGAGAGGGCTTGTTAAGTTTTTACAGGGGCAAACACAATATGACGAAACATCCAAGCAGGCAGTATTTTTGGCTTTAGATATGATACAAAGAGCAAGTGGAAAAACCCCTGAAGGAGTCGTTGATTGGATTGTGGGCTATGGATCGAACTCTTCTGTAAATATCATAAGCTTGACAGGTGACAGCTTTGGAGGTGGCAATGTTGGGAATGGCGTTCTACAGTTACATGCAATGAACACATCTCAATACATGTCTCCTGATGGATTAGCAATTCTTGTTCACGAAATGGGACATGGCGTTGACGAGAGCGTCGGCGCAGAAATGGGACTTGGAGAACCATATTCAAAACATGCTGATGCGAACGGTGTTGGATGGAATCCAGACTGGCATGAGATTTCACCTGATGTATTTGAATTTGTAGGAGACGAGAACGGGCCGGCCAACAATTACCTCCGTTATCCTAATGGACAGTGGGCGCCTAATGAGGATTTTGCTAGCTCCTTTGCCTCAGTAGTAATCGAAACGAACATAAATATGGGGCTAACGAATATTGGCGGAACTACCACTTTATCAACATACATTCAACTTCGACCTCCTGGTAGTTACCCCGGATGGCCATCACATGCTTATGTTGATGAATCTAGAAGGACGGCAATTAATAGAATACTTGGTCGATAGTATGTTATAAGGAGCGTGGTACTATGCTAAAAAAACAAGGCGCAATTTTATTTTCAGTGGTATTGGTATTTTGGTTCTTGGCTGGGTGTAGAACATCAACTATTGCTGAAACGCCAACATTTACTCCTTTTGTCCCCACCGAGGATCTGGTTTCTAATCCATTCGCTGATGCAATCTTAGATACCAATTGCACTACACCTTGTTGGATTGGAATTCAAGTAGGGACGACGAGTTTTGAAGAGGCAAAAAACATATTGTTTCTTAGGTATGGAACCAAAAACGTATCGGTTGTTGACAACAATCACATATCTTGGAAAGCTACTTCTATTGATGGGCTGAGTGAAGGTAATATTTTTCTCTCGGATAATATTGTTAGTGAAATTTTGCTGTATCCAGATAAGCGAGCTAATTTTAGTACTAAAAACCTATTCGAGATTCTTGGCGAGCCAACATGGGCCCAAGTCTTTCAGGACCCAAACAATAGTTGTTTAGGAATTGACCTGATCTATTCAAAGGCAGGAGTTGCTGTTACTCTAAACGCAGCCGATAATTCAAAGGGAGTGCAGTCATCGCAAAGCATCTTTTTTTTGAGGATATTGGACACTGAATTAACTGAAAAGTGGAATGCCAACGACTCGATACTAATCAAATGGGAGGGCTATAAAGATTATTGTCAGTAATAACTGCTCTTGGTGGTCGACTGGCAGTGTGTTGAACAATTGCTTTTTGATGCAAACAAGATAACTTTGACTTTGTCGCGATTGATCATGGTCGATGGTCCATCGTCCCAGTCCATTTAGTTTACAACGGACTGGGTCAACGCCTGAGCATGGATGCCGCGGGTGTGATCGCCCATTACGTCATGGATGGTGACCAGCCACTCACCGCTGACTCGGCTGGCAACACCACATACTATCTCTATGGACTGGGCGCGATTGGTGAAAAGATCGATGCGTGGAGCTATTCACTCCCCGATGGAACAAATACACCGCGGCAGTTGTCTAATAACAGTGGCAGTATTACCCTGGCGGCTCGCTACACTCCCTGGGGTGATACACTCGATACCTACGGCACAGGGAATTTCACCTTCGGCTACTTCGGCGGCGTCATGGATGCTGCCACTGGCTTGCTGTACGTAGGCGATGGGCAGTATTATGATCCTGCCACAGGACGATTCCTGACCAGGGATGCGAAGCCGAACAACAGCAATCCCTACGTGCCGTGGGATCCTACGGGCGCGATCCTGGGTCCGCTGGCAGCGATGGCGCTGTTCTTTGGCAAGAGGAAGAAAGCCAGCAAATGGGATTTAATGATTATTCTGTTGGTGTTGGGCCTATCGGTTGGATTGAGTCTATCCGCTTGTCAATTTACAATAGGTGGATGGAAGGTGACAGCCACTCCAACTTCAACGCCAACTACTTATCACGTTGAAATCACGCCTGCTACTGATACAGGAAGTGGAGTTTCTGGTGGTGGTAGTGCAACCCCGACACTAACCTACACATGTACTGTAACACCAACTGCGACGAGTACACCCATTCCAACGCCAACAACTACGCCAACTCCAGTAGTCACTTCGACTTTGCCGCCGCTATCTGATAAGTTCGTAGATCCATACATGCGTGCTTACAATACATATATAGCATTAAAATACCATGCGGGATGGTGGAACAATAATACAATAGGAAGCATGACTTCTTTGGATTATCTTGAGATATTATTGTCCTTTGAGTTTAGTGGACAAGTAATGGACAGTGTACCCATTGATCTTCTCAAGGAAACTGTTGTGAGGAACTTCTATGTCAGGTGCCCGGCTTGGGCTGGTCACCCATGTTCACCAGACTCTGATGCGGATATTCTTATATACATTGCACGCAAGAAGTTATTAGATGCCAGACCAGGCTACATTCTCCAAGCAGAAGATGATCCAAAAAATAATGGTAACTGGAAAAATGAGAAGCCGGATCGCAGCCATAATGATTACTCAGAGATCATTAGAAGTCCATCCCAACCTAAGTGGATGCACCCCTATTTTGATCAGGCAATCGAATGGGGTAATATATCAATGATCATGGCGACACTTCAAGCCAAGGCAATGTCTGTTCCTGAGGGACTAGGAACTGATGAGGTTGTTCTCCGTAGAGGAGCAGAAAAGACAATGTTCATTCTGACAGATTGTCAGAACAATCATTGGAGCGCACCTCCTAATGGACAGAATTATGATTATGGCGTAAGAAATTGTCGCGAACCAAAAAATTGGATTAAGAAACCTAAGGAATGACTAAAATGCTATCAAAAGTACGGAAGCATGATATGAAAAAGCCTACAGCGCTAATCTCTTTGTTCGTCATCCTGTTATTGTATGGCTGTGTGTCTTCTACATTTGGAATTACCCCTTCGCCATCTTCAACAGGCTCTACATCGACCGCCAAGCCTACCCTGCTTCCCTTTGAGCCATCGGCTACTCCTGTACCAGCCTTGTCACTGGAGAAAACTGTGATTTATCAATGCTTGGATGTTGTGGGAAGCCCGCCTTCAGATGCCAAACCGCAGGGAATACTAGCCATTTTTGAACAGCATCCATATTTACTCAACCTGGAAACTGGTGTGAAGAAACCTTTGGATGATGGTCAGGGGAAGTTTAGCGTATCTCTAGATGGGAAATGGTTAGCATCTCAGTACGTGGATGAGAGTAATAAAATCTGGTTACGAGTCGAAACACTTGGTGATACAGAGCAAAAACAAATCCCCTGGAATGATGATTGGTTTCTTTTGGGTGGTTGGCTGGACAACGAGCATGTCTGGATTAGTCACAAGACAGAGCCCCTCGTAACAGTGATCAACCCTTTTAGCGGTGAACAGCAGGAACTTGCGCCAGATTTTCCTGGTCTTGAGACAGTGGCTGCCGCGGGTGAGCATTTCGCTCTCGGCGCTAGTACTGTCTTATATAACTCTTCTTTAACGTTGGCTGTTTATCCGAGGCTTGAGAACGATGGCTATGTTTACCTTGTGTTGTGGGATGTGCAATCGAATCGCGTCTTGGCAAAGGTCATGGATAGGGCTAAGTCATTTTCATATCTTCCTCTTTGGTCACTGGACCAAAAGGAGATCTATGTGGCTATGGTTGACAAATGGGATAATAGCAACCCTCGCAATTTCATTTATGATTTCTTCAGTTTCAATCAAGACGGTCAAGTGCGCCAGTTAACGGACTTTGGAGCTTCCTTTGCCGACACACGCATTGGCGATGTCAGCTTGTCACCAGATGGAAGAAAGATTGCATTTTGGCTTCAATTACGCCCCAGTCTTCAAGAGGAACAACAACTTGCCGTATTGGACTTGGAAACGCAACAAGTGACGGATTATTGTGTTCCTGGCTCACTCCACCTTGATGCTCCTTCGCCTATCTGGTCATTAGATAGCCGTTACCTAGCTGTACAAAATCAATACGAACCGAACGCAGGACGGGTAATTTTAGTAGATACTCAACAAAAATGGGCTGTCCAGTTAACTGAAATTGTACCGAACGGATGGCCCGCAGGTTGGATGGCGGAACCTTGATCGTTGCTAGTAGTGTAGCGCAACACTACAAACACGCCTGAGCATGCATGGCGTACTATACATGGTGGCTCCCTGGGTAAGCAGCAATCAAAGATTTTTATGTGGAAGGCAGTTAGCCAATCCACATAAAACAACTTCCAGCATGGGGCGGTTAGCCCAAAACTCAAGAATAGAGAGGGAGGCCTTATAGGCATTGTGAAGGAGACAACAGGGAGACAGTGACAAAGTGTCAATGTACTCTGTTGAGATCAGCTCACTTGCTCATAAAGGTTTTTCTATTCCAGGATACTTTCGTATCTGTC
Organism: Anaerolineales bacterium; assembly: GCA_016932715.1. Lineage (GTDB taxonomy): Bacteria > Chloroflexota > Anaerolineae > Anaerolineales > Villigracilaceae > Defluviilinea. The sequence goes on along the minus strand of JAFGCG010000057.1, from coordinate 48,915 downwards.
ATCCCGCCAGGGGTCGAACCTGGTAGGTCGAGTAATCCCGCATAATTTCTGCGGGATGTACCGAGACCTGGGTTACCCGACCGCAGGCCAGTTCTGCGGTTGTACGGGATGAAATAGGGAGTGACGAATGGTCACTCCCAACAAACACCTCGCCTGGCTATCGCCTCCACAGAGATGAGCGCCTATAGCGCCATCCCGCTCTGCGGGACTCGCCAACTGAACGCGCGGGGTGTGATGCACCTTGCGTCCAAAGGCAAGGAAAAAGGAGGGAAGGGAAATTGGCGAAGAGTCTGGATGACCTCCTGCAAGCCATGAACCTGCGGCGCCACGCTTGAGAGCTGGCGAGGAGGCATTTTCCCAAGGGGAATGCTATACAATCATAAATACTTCTTCTAACCATAAACAATTACAGCATTTGCCAGAACATGCAGGCTTTCCTGCTGAGCCGAGATCTCCTGTAGTTTCTCCGCATTGATCACGCGCCCCATCATTTCGGCGATCTCGGAAGAGCCTAGAGACATCAGGGACTCTCGTAATGTCACCCGGTATCCTTTATCACGCAGCTCACCACGTACGCGAATACGTTGCTTCACAGCGATATTGACAGGCTTGCCTTGCATAGTCTTTCCATCCGGCAAGAGGACATTGACATAGTGAGGAATACGGAATGGGCGTCCAAAATTCCCCTGTTTTTCACGCGAGATGGTCGTCCATTCGTCATAAATGGCAAGCCTTAGAAACAAATCCACACCGCGATCATGCCTGTATTCCCACGTCCGGGCGGTAATACCCTCCAGGTCCACACAATGAACGATTTCCACCTTTTGGTCACCATCAAGAACGGGTGTCAGTTCAATCGCATTTAGAACTGCGTTCTGTCTTTTGAATTGAATGGAGCGCCAGGTATCGAGATCTTCAGCCGGGATGTTTTCTTCCAGGAATTTCGACTCGCCGGCTACGTTCAGGAATTTACGCAGGGTCTCATCGTAATTGGTGTGCGTAAGATAGCCTTTGACCAGGATCACATCATCTGCCTGCAGTGTAACCGGCTGCCCGGCGATCGTCCCATCCGGAATACGAATTGTTACATATATGGACTGTGTGTCATCCTTCTCACGCAGTTCGCCGCGAAGCAAAACCCGCAGACGGGCGAACACGTCGCCGGAACGACCCCACAATCGAATAATCGTTCCGGCAACGGTCGCAGTGTTCAAATCAAATTGTTCGACGGAGCGTTTGAACTGCTTCGCCTTTTTTTCAGGGGTAGCAATCTTAGTTGCCATGTTGAACCTCCAAATGGAAAAGTATGAGCAGTCAACAGAATTGATGCTCACCAAAAAACTCGAATTCTCAATTATTAATGTGCAGACGGCTTATCAGTCAAAAGAACGACTGGAAACCTGTAGGTTTGGGAGGCGGCTTGCGCCTCCCAAAGGTTACGCAGAAGTAAACGCCGGACTAGGCGGCCACAGGTTCGTGGCCATTGGAGCGGACCTTGAGGAGCTGCTGGGCAGCGCACTGCAGAGCCTTTTGGGACTCATTTGCAGGCTTGAGAGACTCGGCATACCACTTGATCACATCAAGGGATTGATCGCCAAGCACCTGTCCCTTGCGATTGCCGCTCGGAATGACGAAGGCCGCGGCGTTCAGGGGAGGATCGTCCACAATCTCGTCATCAGAAGCCTTTGCCTTCGCGGCTTTTGGAGTTGGCTTCGGTGCGGGCGTTGCGCCAGCCTTTACAGCAGTTGTTGCCTTCGTCCCAGACTTCACGGTCATGTGAGAACGTGCGCCCTGGTACACCGACTTCTGCCATCCGAGCTTGGAAATGGCATTTCCGAGGGCATAGGTAGTCGCGCCTTTGATCGCGTATGCCTCATCGTCGTTGTCGCTCGCACCTCCGGCAACAATGACAAAGGATTTGACCTCCTGGTCATCAAGCAATTTGTACCAAAAACTCATCCTGCTCAGGATCGCAGTACAAACGCGCCGCGTATCGCCGCTTCTGGTTTTGCGCGTCTCGACTGTCAGAGACAGGTCATGGCTGTCGTAGTCGTAACCCCAACCCACTCCGCACACGCCAAAGATTTCATTGAGAACGTCTGTGGCATAGTTCGGGTCAATGTCGGTGAGAGGCTTGCCGTCCTTGCCATGACTGCCCTTGATTTCTTTATACGCGCCTGCAGGCAGTTCGCGATCCAAATGCTCATACACCTGGTTCATCGACATACCGGTGAGAGTCTTATAGTTTTCCATTTCTGGATACCTCCATGGAGAAATGCGCGCCCTGGTTCGTTTCCCTAAACGGGATAGTGCTCACCAGGACGCAAATGTCTTGGTGAACCCTTCCAGGGACGCGCCGGAGGTGGTCCGGCGTATTCAGTTGGTAAGGTTCTGCGTAGTCAAGTCAGGCGGCGCCTTGCGCCGTCCCGCGCTGCGGGACTGGATAGCCTGTGGCGATCCACGGCGGAAGATGCCATGAGTCGCAACTGATCATCCAGCTTCCCATTGCTCAACCCATAATGAGCTTGTGTGATTAACCGTCTTGTACTTCGCGTCGATCAAGGCTTCGAGATCGGTTGCAGAGCCAGGAATGTTATCCAGCTTGCAATCACCACTGAGACGCTGACGGCCCTTTTCGGTCCCAGCACAGATGGCAGCTTTGCCGCCATTTAGTTCAGCCTGGTGACGCCATTTTGCAGTACGTTCTTTTAGACCAAGTTCTACTTCCACGTAGAGTTGTTCGTCGCTTCGACCAATCCACAGATCAGGCTCGGCATTTCCATCTACTTGAGGCAGGATGTGCGTGGCATAGCCTCGCTTACGTGCATGCATGGCAAAAGTCATAACAGCCAGCGTATGTTCAGTAAAACGTTCACCCTCATGAAGACGGATAAGCTTTGACCACTCATTTTCTTCCGGTTTCTGCTTGAACAAAGCTTCAAAAAGTTTCTCGCCTTCCGAAGAGAGTCGATAAAGTCGCAAGGCTGTACGGGGCGCATCCATTGTCAGAATTTCGCTGGTTAGAAGAGCAGCATTCGCAAGGTCGACCAAAATGCGCCGCAAGGATCCGGACCCAGAAGAGACACCAGCCATTGCTGCAAGGACTTCTTCGATTTCCATCGAAGCCGATAATCCCCAGCGCCCAATCATGTACAAGGCAATCCAGTACCGCTGATAGGCACGCTTCAGATCTCCACCGATCCTGCCGCCACCATCCAGTGTTTTCGCAAATGCGGTAGGTGGTTTTGCAGGCAAAGATGGCAGGAGATTCTTCACATGTTCGTTCAGATCGAGAAGGCACGGCGTTGCACCTTTGGGCAGTTCTATACCTGCTATAGCGCCATCAGAAGCAGGAACAGGGTGCACCGCTGCCGCGGCTTCAGCGCGCTCCTTTTCCTCATCCAACCGATGAAAGGCATTCTCCAGCTGCGCCTGTAATGCTTCGATCTGCTTGAGCAGATCACGTTCACGCTCGGTCGACGCGCTCGATTGAACTGGAGTACCCCAGCCTCTTACATCTGGAATGTCACGCAGAAATTCCCGCCACTCGCCGACAGTCCATATCGATGGAATGAGTGGGTTTTCCCGTCGGATAGCCTCGAGCCGCTCTCCATCCAGGCGAATGGCCGTCTCCAGGAGGAGTTGGCGAAAATCCTGAACGACCAGCTCACCCTGCGCGCGCAACTGCCGCTCTGCAGAGAGCAGGTCATCTAAAGCGCGGTGGTGTTCAATACCCAGGAGACTCATGCTATTGTCCTAGCAGTGCAAAGGCATCTTTGACCGATTGGACAGCTGTATCGCGACCCAATGTTCCGGCCGACCAGTCGCGCACGTTCAATGCAGCCATCAACAAGGTTTCACGCGCGGCAGCCAGTGAAGCATCGCCCGCCTTGGCGTGCCTGGCAATGCGTTCAGCAAGGATCTGCGCGGCTACCGGGCTCGGATGTTCTTCGAGCATGTTTGCCAGTTGTGCGGCATCTTCCTGAAGCACAGCCAGCTCTGCACGATAGGCACGTTCCGCCTGGAGCAAACGCCAGTCCTGCCACGAAAGCAATTTCGGAGAATTATCCGCGGCAACAGGTGTAACGCGCGCTCCAATGGCTCCTAATCCAACCAATGTCAGAATCAATATGAGGATGGCAGCCGTCCGCCAGGCATTCAGTTGTTCAGTGCGCAAATCAAGTTCGATTTCCATTGCTGACCTCTACTGCAAAGCCTGCACTGAGCCAAGTCGAAGTGTTCGTACGCGCATTTCGGATGTGGTTTCAACCACGATATTCATCGCCGGCGTCATCGGAATGATGTGATCCACTGTGGCCGTCGCTGTGCAGTGAGCAAAGCGGGGACCGGGAAAATCAATTCCCAGACCATAGCCATATCCAATCTTCTCAGCATCGATTAGCGTGGCGCCAAATACCTGCCCAGCCTGCGAACGTCCAAGACCAGCATTGATACGGGCGTCACCGGTTGTGATGAAATGCGGGACATCGAGCGCGTCCGCGGCGGCCTGGCAGGCTGCATCAGAGGCGGTCTGCAGATGACCACGCACATACATCATGCGCGTGATGTCAATGCTCAGGGATGCGAGTGGAATGCCAACGAAGAGCATCAGAGCTGCGAACCAGGCAAAGGCATCCGCGCGCTGTGAGAGAAGCAAGCGCATCACCAACCCTCCTGTCGAAAAACCGATGTGCCAGTGCCCTGGAAGTCGCCTCCAATGTCCCCTCCCAGGAAACTCAGCAGTCCGCCCATGTAATTCGGGACGGTCCAATTCACCTGGACATTGATCTGCGCACCCGGAAAACCTCCCCCGGAAACAGAGACGACATACTCACCGATTGGCGCATGCGAGATGGACGTCATCGCCGCGTTGTATGCCGCGCCGCCTGCACCCCGCTGGGTGACAGAGCCAACGCGCGCTGCGTAGTTGGCAGCATTGTTGGCGTTCACGCTGGCAAAGCCGGCCATGGTGAGATTCATCAATGCGACCGTGACCAGCACAATGACCGGCATGGCAATCGCGGTCTGTGCAAACTCATCGCCTCTGCGCGAGAGAAACGTTGTCCTGAAGAGACGAAAGAGATTGCGCATTAAACTATATTCCACTGGCAGCGCGGGTGATCAGTTCCACGACCTTGCCGCCGAACATAGAGAAAGCGCCAACGCCTGCCAAAACTACCAGGACGAGGATCACAGCCTTCTCGCCATAGTCATCGCCGCGTTCGTTGAGAACGAGGTGCTTGAATGCTTTGAAGATTGACTTGAACATGGAACACTCCTTTTTGAATTGGTTATCCCCGTCAGGGGAAATAAAAAAAGGCGCAATTCTCCTAAGAGAATTACACCTAATTGGGCGTGATTATAGAGACCTCTGCGAAAAAAGTCAAGAGAGCTGAAACTGCAAAGATATAAATAGCGGGGAAGCTGGCGTTCCGATCTCCGGTCCACAAGATCGCGCCGGCGCCAAACAATCCTGCACCAGTAAGAGATGCCAATCCAGCAAGAGGCCAGAGTCCAAATAATCCCACAAGCACTTTCCAATCTGCGCCGCCCATCCAGCCGCGCAGAGCCGCGAAGGTCAGCAGTGCAATGATCAGGATGGATGCAACTGCAAAAGGGTCCCGGGCGATTAGCTGAAAAGCGACCACAATAACTCCTCCGATAAGCATGGGGATGGTCAGGGCATTGGAGACTTCACGCGTTCGACGATCCTGAATACCCATCCAGGTGAGAGCAGCCATCAGAACGAAACGGATCAGAAGATCAGTCCACAACATAGAACCATAACCGTGCAGGAGCACGCCAATCGATTCCGAGCCGCGTCCCTGCTGCATGTGCTTCGAGATCAAAAAACTCTGCCGCTTCTGAAAGCGCGCGCTCGACCACAGTGACTCCCCATCCCCAGCGGGACTGATTGAGCAGTGGACGGGATGCAAAAGCTTCCACTCGTCTGGACACGGATGCGGATTTCCCGCCATTGGATCGCAGCCGTTTATCAAAGCGCAGAAGTTCAGGCAGAGGCAGTGGAGAAACCACCAGACGGCGGTTGTCCGCGGTGCGCAGATCGATCGCGCTCGCCTCGGGCACGAGACGAAGCACTTCTGTTACCTCTACCTGGCGATCCAGTCCGGAACTTGCCTGAGCGCCAATCCATTGGAGGGCATTGAAAGAAGATGCGTCGATCTCCTTCATCTGATCCGCGCGGCGCGCGCGGATCTGCATGGCGTAGTAGTCCTGCACAATACTTTCGATGCCGCGGATCGCAGCCGCCATGCGTCTGTTGTAAAGTGTCAGAATGAGGCATAAGATGGCAATCAAGAGGATTGCGATGTATTCGTACATGTTTCTTACTCCTTCACAAATTGATTTATTGTTCGCGCCAGGGAGCGCAAGGCTTCCGGGCGCGGGTCGAGCAACGCTTCTGTCCCAAACAAAATGGCGAGCAGACCGAAGATAAAAATCACCCATAAAGGAAAGACGTCTTTCCCGTGCACGTCCCCATGTGCTTCAACTTTTTTCGGAACAGGAATAAATGCCTGAGCCGTTTTCGTTGGCTCCGGACGCGATGTTGGCGGGAGAGCTGCGATCTGTGTTGATGGAAGCGTAGCGGCCTGTGTTGGCGCGATGACCGGTTCAGGCGATAACGTGGCGGTTGGAGGAACAACTGCAATGACTGGAATCTGGATGACGCCCACATCACTGGCACAATTGCCATGCACATCGCATGCCACGATGCTTACGCGGTAGTTTCCTGACGGCGCGATCACGTCACCCGGGAAACGGCGATCCCATCTCACATCTCCCGTTTTCTTACTGGGGTTGTAGCTCAACCTGACGGGCTTCCAACGACCTTTTGGGTCACTGATCTTCACCGAGATCTCGCCAATATCAAAATAACTTGGAGTCACATGGAAGACTCCGCTCTCCCATATCCACCAGGACTCTGTAATCTTTACCTGAGGCGGGAAGTTGTCCACGAGCAGTGTGAGAGATTGTGGGTCCTCGTAATTACCGGCATTGTCTATTCCGCGTATCTGAGGTGTGTAAACTCCATTGTGAAGAATCGTTGTATCCCAATCGTAGGTCCATGTATTGCCTGAAAGGGTCGCGGTCTCCCAAGTAATTCCTCCATCCAGCGAGACTTCAATAGATCGCAAGCCGGATGTTAGATCTGATGATCCTCCGTCAAGCTGTATAGCACCGGAAACCACCTGGCTCTTCAAATCGCTTGCAAAATCCGATGAAGGCGCCATAGTGTCTATGCGCAATATATCGAAAATGGCTTGTGTATTCCCAGCATTATCAGACGCGCGTCCATCCAGGTTGTGTAGGCCATCCGATATGGTTTGTGAAGGCGTCCATACTCCCCCATCTGCACTTACTTCTGAATAGCTTAGACCCGATGTTACATCTGCTGCGCTCGGGACGATCTCAACATCGGATACATACCAGCTGTTATCGCCCAGTGTGCCATTGAAGACGAAGCTCAAACTGGGTGGAGTTGTGTCAACGGATATGGCCGTAGCGCTGCTTCCGGTATGACCTGCGTTGTCAGTCGATGTGGCACTCACCAAATACACACCCTCATTCAGTGTTGCGGAGGCTTGCCAGTCACCGCCGCCAACAACCAGCAGGGCATTTGCTATTCCTGATGTGGAATCAGAGCCTGTGGCGGTCACAGTGACAGGAGACACATACCAGCCATTCGCTCCACTTGTACCGTTGATGTCCAACCCCGCCGTTGGAGGAACGGTATCGACTTTGGCAGTCGTTGTCCCCATTCTGGAGCTGTCGCCCCAGGAGGAGAGCGCCCAATATGCAAAGTTGTTGTTACCTTCATCCAACGGTACAGTGCAACTCGTCGCTCCACTTGGGCACGGGAAAGCTGCTCCATTGTGCGTTCCTTCGATGAACGTAATGGAATACCCGGAAACAGGTTCGTTCGCGCGCAGAGCGAGCTCGGGAGAAGTGATACACCAGCCGTTTCGCAATGTGCAGTTCTGTACAGAGCCAGTGATCGTCGCAGGCGGATAAGTAATTGTTTCTCCGCCATCCCGACTCCAATACTCATAGCCGACGTTTGCTGCATTGCAGTTACGCGAGTTGCTCGGATATTTCTTCCAAGGCTTGCTTTCGCTCTGACAGGACCAGCTACCTGAATTCTTATAGCCGTACGCTTGCTTGTTTTCCTTCCATACGCATTTATGCAAAACAACTTTGCAGTTGCCATCTTCCACAGTGCGATTGGGACCCAGGTAATCTGCGAGGGCGGGTGTGGCAATACTCAACGTTACAAGAATGGCTACAAAGAAGATAGTGCTCTTTTTCAGTCTCATAGCTCAGTCCCTCGCGTGCTCGATGCATTATGAATTATCTCCATCACCATACTCCTGGAATCAGACGCCACTTCACTGAATGGGCATAGATCGAATAATTCTTGAACAACGACTCCTCCTTCGCGATCCTCATGCAGATGCTGGCGATAAAAATCGCAAGTGCGCATACGTTCCAGGCAGCCAGTGATGCAATACAAGTCCCGAACAGCGAAAGGATCTCACCGGCATACATGGGATGCCTGATGAAGCGATAGGGTCCCTGCACGACAAGCTTACGGGCGGCCGGTGCGATGGAGAATGAAGAACCCAGGCTCCATATTGACCACAAAGCCAGACATAACCCAGGAGTTGCAAGCCACCCCCAGCCTCCCTTTGTGGTTTGTATTGTCAGCGGCAGGATTGCGGAAGTCCATGCCAGGAGTTGGACAGGTAGCCGCGCTTCCTGCGAAGCCTTGTGACGGAAGATCATGTAGAACGCCGCCATTCCGGCCTGGACCGCCAACAGAATGCCCAGCGGATCGACACCGCCGCCAATCATCTGTGCGATACGCACGATCATCAGGAAGGCAAAGAGAAGCGCGCCGAAGATGCTCATGTCAGAAAGATTGAAATACGCTGGCGAACAACGGAACGAAGATCGCGAGCATAAAGGGAATGAAGATGTAAAGCGTGATCGGCGCAAGCAATTTATTACTCAACTGTTCGGCTGATTTCGCGACATCAGACCGGTATTCACGCGCCAATCCACGCGCCACCTCGGACATTTGTTTTGGACCTTCAGCGCCCTTCGATGCGACCAGGTCAATCTGACGCGCGAAGGCTTCGAGTTGCGTCATGCGGTATTTTGTAAACTGCTCCACCATCACGCCATCGATCGCATCGCGCGAGAAGATCAGGCGTCCGCCTCTCTGTGCAGACTGGATCACATCCTGCACCAGTTTGCCGAATGGACCAGGAAGAGACGCCGCGCGCGTCACTGCAGTTTCAGCCGAACCACTGGCGCTCATCTCCGCTGCGATCAAGGCGGCCGCTTCTGGCAGCGCACGCTTGACCATCTGGCGGATATCCCCGCCTCTACCTTTCAATCCCAGGATGGGATAATAGGCCGCTACGGCAATGCCCAGGATAAAGATGGGACTAAACGTCTTGAACATCAATACATAGGTCAGTCCAAGCACTGCATACAGGAGCGATTTTCCAAGCACACTCCCCACTGTCTTACCCACATATAAACCTCCTAATTGCGCCCAGCGTAGTTCATGCTGAAGAGATTCAAAGGTCAACCCGAAACGATCCATGAGCGAATCGCCGATGCGATCCGTAAGACCTCTGTGATCGGCGACCGCGTACTGCTCGAGGCGCGCGGATGCAGATCGTCCGAATACCAGGTCAACCCTTCGGAAATAACTGTATGCGAGCAAGGCGATCAGGACCGCCGCAACAGGAGCAACCAAATCCTTCCAAATCATTACGTCCTCCTAGACCGCATTGTCGATGATCTCGCTCACCTGGCTGTGACCGTACACAATCACCAGGGCGATAAGGGCAAACAGCACCTGCACAAGTGGCTGACGAGCGATCTCAGCCATCGCGCTTGAGCGCGTCATGAAGGCGATCATTACAAAAGTCATCACTGTCAGGATGTTCACGGTCCCCTGCGCGCTTCCGCCCTTGGAGCGTGCCAGCACGCGCGCATCCAACACGGACTCCAGGTTGTCTGCTGCGGCTCCAAAGGCTTTTCCATATCCTTCGCCGCCGGTTGTCCACACGCGCCCGATGAGTTCAGCCACAATCGAGAGCGACATAGACATCCCTGCAGCCGATTGCCGGATCCCCTCGATTGCATTGTGTCCTTCCGCATGCATCCGGGCAGCCGTCTCCAACGTCCAGGCGCGCAGTGGACCATCCGAACGCAAGGTCTTTGCCACCATCTCCAGTGCGGATGGCACATTGGGAGCAGTCTGGACTGTAGCATTCAGGCGCAGTAAAAGGGATGGAAGCTCTGATTCCATCTCGGTGCGAATCTTGTTCCAGGAACGCTTGACCCAGCCATTGACAAATACATGCCCTGCGAGGAGACCGATCAGGCTTGTGAAGAACGGCAGACCGATCACCATCAGGATCAGACTCAGAGCAACGCCAGCCACAAGCCGTCCCATGGTCAGGTAATACTCTTCATTGCCAGCCACATCGATGCCGATATCCGCAAACGCAATGCGAATCTTGTGTTCAAAGCTGCCAACCGGCGCTGAGTGTGCCTTCCTATCCGGTGAAGCAAAACCTGTCGCAAAGTTTTCGAGACGCGCGGTCCTGGATCGTCCGGTGATACTGGGTGTGAACCACTTGCCAAGCAGATAACCAGCCCAGGCAAGTGCGCCAGCGCCGACCCAGGGCAGGATATAGACTGCTATGAAGGGGATCTGGAATAAGGTCAACGACTTATCCATAATAAAAACTCCATACAAAGGAAAAATCTTCCAATGTCCCGAAAGGTTTAGGAATCATTCTGATCATGAAGTCAGCCACCACAAAACCAAGAATTATCAGAACGGCTCCTAGTACGGTGAGATAGATCGCCTCGCGCAGGTTGTTGTCCACTACACCCGCCTTTCGATGCAGACGGGCCTGAGTTCCTGATCGCCAGGCGCATACAACTGTTGGAATTGCACATTGCCTGCTTTGAGCTGCTTGCCCACTTCCCAGACACCGAGCATGGCGCGCGTGCCGCCGATCCAGCCCACCTGCACGACCAGGTCGATTGCCTGGGCAAACATTTCCTTCGCACTCTCCGCGCGGATACCGACATCTGCATACAGCAGCAGATTGAGACGTGTGACCGCTGCTTCCGGCCCTTCGGCGTGAAACGTGGAAAGGCCGGGATGATCGGACATCTGGGCACGGAACAACGCCGCGGCTGCATCGCCTCTTCGCATTTCGCCAACGATCAACCACCTGGGCGACATACGCATCGCATCATCCACCGCGGCCGCCAGGGTGTATGGAACAATGGAACTGCCCACCTGAATTGGACGCGCTTCAAGAGTTACCACATGGGGATGATCGAGCCAGATCTCTTCAGGGTCCTCGATCTTCACCACGCGCGCTTCCTTGGGGATACCATGACACAGCGCGGATAACAGCGTTGTCTTGCCTGAACCTGTGCCTCCGATCACCAGGACACGCAAGGCCTTCAAGACCAGATCAACGAGACTATGGATGACAGCTGGAGGCGCAACGTTCCACTCGATCAAGCGCTGTGGTGGAACAGGTTTCGGTTCAAAGAGCCGGACGTTCACACTCGGATATCCAAGCCCTGGCGCAACAACAGGATGGATGATCTTGACCCGCGCGCCGCCTGCCAGTCCATCCTGCCTTGGGATCTTGGCATCCACGGAAGGCGCGGCTTCTGTCACTGCGCGACCGAGGGGCGCGAGCAATGTTTCCACCGCGCGCCAGGCATCTGTGATCGAGGGCTTGCTTGGCAGCTTCTCAAACGAAGGTGCGCCTTTCCTCAAGATCCACACATCACCTTGCGGTGTAAGAGCTACTTCGGAGAGACCTGAATCCGTTCGTAGGAACGGCTCAAGGAAACCCAAACCACCCACGCGCGCCACAACATCCCGGGCAATCTCATCGATCTCGTTCGAGGAGGCATGCAGACCGGTGCGCGATAAGCAGGTATTGATCAAGGGAATCGCGCGGAGGACAAGCTTCTCACGATCACCGCGTAACTCAGAAAGGGATAATCCCTGGAATTGCGATGAGACTTCATCAACAATTTGAGCGCGGGCTTCCACAGCAAGACCAGGAAGCGATGCGCCCCATCCACCTGTAAGTGACATATTGCCTTCTCCTATTTCTTTGTCCTGATCTTGAGCGGACCCAGTTTCATGACAGACGAGTCGTCCCGTACCGGGACGCCAACGGAGCTGCCAAACAACATATCGGAGAGTTTGAGGATCGGGCGGGCAAACGCGTCCGACGAGTCCAACGCGGAGCGCCCGTTGTCCTGTGCGATGGACACTTCAGGCACATATGGAATGGCCGAGACCACCGGTGGAAAGCCAACATTCAACGCCATCTTGCGACAGGCTGCATCCGCAGCGCGGTGCCATTCATCTGGGGTCAACATCCCATTGGCATGCTGATTGAGAACCACGAAGATGTTGCCAGGAGTGATACGATGCTGTCCTGCCGATTTCTGTGTGACCGTACGAAATGCTTCCACAGATGTCCACACATCGGAGACAGTTGGACGTGCGATCATCAGCCATGTATTGGCAGCAGATACAGCGCGCGGGGCAATTCCTCCTGATGGGGTATCAAGAACGATGGCAGCGTATCCGCCATAGGCTGCACTTGTCACGAGTTCGGTGATCGAGCCTTTTGCCTCAGCGGGTCTATCGCCCTGTGCCTCTGAAAGGATGTCGGGAAAGCCAGCCAGGACATGCATGTCTCCAGCAGTCTGAATGCTGGCACGTAATCCTTCGTCTGTTGGATTAGCGATCCAGGAAAGAATATTTGGTTCGGGTTGCAAACCGATCTGCAGTGGAAGTACATCCGGACCACCGAGACCGATCAACAAGGTCTTCAATGCTTTCCTGGCAACAGCCTGAGCGATAGCCAGGGCGATTGTGGTCCTTCCAGTTCCACCCGAACGACTCCAGACTGTCATAATGCGAAGCCCGCCGACCACACTGCCTGACCTGCCACCCGCCCATGCCTGTTGATTTGCCGCAGGCACAGTACGCCGCAAAGCCAGAGCATCCGCATAGGCACGGGTTTCAAATTCGGCAATGTTCACGTCACCGATGAAAACCATTTTCACTGAGGGAATGGATTTGAACTCAGTGATGAGTTTTTCGTCCACAGTGGGAGGAACGATAAGGTAGACCGCACCGGTCACAGATGTCAGGGCGTCCACCAGACCCTTTGGACCATCGAAGACGGTTGCATCGAGCAGGATCACTTCAGGTGAGGAAACCAGCTTCGAGCGAAAATCCTGAGCATCGTTTGCCATCGATGTAATGCGGAAACGCGCATCCACCTGCAAAGCCTGGTACCAGCTCGTCGTACGGCTCATATCCTTATGTGCGAGCAGAATACTGACAGGTGCATCCTGCCCGGGTAAATTGTTTTGGGATTGGCCCCAGTTGCTAGCCATAGTCTGCGCCTCTCTGTTTACGGGACAATGGTGGCTGTCACGGCCGGGGTTTGGGTGGTTGGACTAGGCGTCCCGAGCGGTGTGGGTGTCGCCGTTGGGAATGGGGTTCTGATGAGATCAGGAAGCCACAATCCCGGAGATGAGAATTCAGACGGATTTTCCTGAGGCATAAGGTACAGGGTGACGGATGCACCATCGGTGTAGCTCAGTGCCGCAAGTAGTTCGAGCGCGTTGACACTACAGGATTCCGAGATCGCGCCTGTCGCGGAAAAGTCATAGAAAATAGTTTGCAGGTCTGTTGGCACAGCCAGAATGACCGATCCTTCGCGCGCACGTTCATCTGTGTTCAAACCAGACATGCCGCTGATACCCACAGGGGTCGCCTCAGCGGGAACAACGTTGGCATCCTGGCTTGCAGCGAAGCGAGGATCGATGTACAGCACCCGCAATTTTTCGATGGTAGCTTTGGAGAATGTCCCGGACACTTCTGTGTTGCTCGAAGAGTGTGGGATAGTGGCGATTACACCGACCAGTTGCCCGGGCGTCAGCAGGCCTGATACCCCATTTGCGTCCGTGATGCGAACGGAGATGGCGCGCTCGTTCGCTTCCAGTTTGACCAGGTTGCCAAGCTGTGACAGGCGGACCACGTCCCCTTTGCCGCGATCGATGCGCAGCGGCTGACCAAGAACCAGGGATTCGTCGGATACAACATCCTCGGCAAGGATCTCTGCCGGTATGGACTGCAGTTCGATGTCCTGCTCACCGAGCACATGACCAGCTTTTAGATCACGCGCGGCAACCGCCACCATACGCGAAGGCGCAGGGCGGAGCAGCGCGAAGGCGGTCAAGAAAATAGCTGATGCGATGATGATGGGAAATAGCTTTTTGAACATGAATACTCCTTTGTTTTCGACAGTCTCAACTGTCAGCACCAGGCAGGCACAACGCTGCCATCGATTTGATCAAAATGGGATCAGCAAATGACCAGTTGACGATTGTTTCTTGTCCACCCTCCTGCTTGACCTTGACGATCAGTCCAAGGATGGGCTGTTCAGTTGACTCGAGGGACCGTGCCAGGCTTTCTCCGGCAAGCGGGTCATCAGGTGTGAAAAATTTTATTGGGTAACTCATTTCATTTGGACTCCTTCGGCGTTAATGTAACGATGGGTGTACAAGTCGGCGTGCCTGTGGGCGGTGCCTTTAACAAGCTGATCGCCGGCATAGTAGGCAAAGATGGATCGGTGGGCATAGAAGTCCACCAGCCGTTTTTCGAAGCAAGCTCACTCTCTGCGGTCGAGGTGGAAAAGACAGGAGAAGTGATTTTTCGACTCTCATTCACATTCGAATGAAAGTACAACAATGTACCGATGAAAAGAAGGAAGACAGCGGCTAGCCCGTAGATCGCCAGCCTCTGTTGCGGATCAAATTTCATAGGGTAATCCTTCCAAGTTTCTGTGCGATCTGCTCGTCGGTTGGCTCGGGCACATCAAGCATGAGCGGCCGGAACAATACAGGACGCTGGTTCTCGCGGCGTTCCGTATAAGGAAAGCGCCCGATTGCCATTCCAACGGGTATGTCATCGACAAAGCGGCGCCACTCCTCATCACGGAAACCTTTCTCCGAACGAGCCAGCGCGGACAACACAATATCCTTATCTTTGGCATTCTTGACGAAGCCTGCGATGATATTGGAGCAACTGGAGATAATGTCATCCGCGATCAAGTGCGGCGCCTGGGTAATTACATGCAGGCGTGATTTGTACTTGCGCGCGTCCCGGAACATATCGGCAAAACGCTGCGTTGCAGATACACCTCCCGCCTCGTCGCCCGCGTTGTCATCTTTGACAAAGATCTTGTTGGCTTCTTCATAGAAGATCTGCAGCAGAGGCTCATTCGTGTTGACTTCATGCACTCGGCGCGCCACCATGTCCATGTAAAGGTGCCAGCCAGTCCAACCCAATAGAAAAGCCTTTCCAAAATCATCCAGGAACATACCGCCTTCGATGATCGTGACCCCCCAGGGTTTGCTCATGTCCTCCACCGGGATCGTGTCGGGACCCGGAGCAAATTGCAGAGCCGCCGACCCCTGCACCAATGGGTTCAGCCTAAAGAGAATGCCCTCGAGGACGCCGG
The DNA here is from genome assembly GCA_016932715.1 of Anaerolineales bacterium. GTDB lineage: Bacteria > Chloroflexota > Anaerolineae > Anaerolineales > Villigracilaceae > Defluviilinea. Next base: position 33,283 of record JAFGCG010000057.1, on the reverse strand, counting down.
TCAACATCGTGTCGCGCGGTGGCACGCTCTTCAGTTTCTCCCCAACCTGTGCATACAGATCTTCCAATCCAACAGCAGAGCTGCGAAAAACAGCAAGTGCCTGACGGTCCGTAATGGAAAGCTCCGAGAGCTTCCGTCCAGCGCGCGCTCCGATCAGGGCAGCCTCGTTTTTCTGGACGAAACCCATCTGACCACTACGGACTTCAGGATCATCCACCAGAACACCGCTTGTGATATAGACCGTTCGCATTGCCTCCAGGAGCTCCTGTTTTTGGCGTTTCACGCCAAGCTGGGCAATTCCACCGAAGACATCCGCAAACGCGCGCCATTGCGTTTCTGGTGCGATATTGCGCCCAATCTGCATGGGGTTCCAGCGCAGCGGTCGCACCGCGTCCGGCCAAAGCTGCAGGATATTGACATGTCCATCCAAACCAGGTGCATTGAGTAATGATCGCCAGCCTGCCCCAAAATCCAGAACTACCGTCCGGAGTTTCCAACGCAAGGTTGTCTCATATGCCATGCGGATCATCGCCACCGATTTCCCGAAGCCGGTATCCCCCACTGCGATCGTATGCATTAAGTGATCTGGGTGGAGGCGTATCTGGGCATTGGTGAGATCGCCAGTCTCCGGGCTGTATTGATGTCCCAAAACAACATCGCCTGGCATATTGGGGTAGAAACCCATCCCATCCGGGATCTCTGCCATGGTCGTCGAGGCTGAGCCTTCCTCGAAGAGGCCAGGGGCAGTCAGCGCCGCCAGTTGGCCGGCGGTCAACAGGGTCGCATAACGTGTCCATAACTCACCGCTGAATGGATCGCCATTTTCGATCTCCGTCCACGGAGTGAATGTAAATGCATGAGCGCGCAGATCCGATTCGTCCAGTACATCCGGGCGTACTGTGAGGACAGGCGTTGGCACACTCGGACCATGAAAGGCTTGCGGCACAAGTGCATCTCCAGCTGCCGCGCCTCCATCGGTATCTGTGAACAAGAAGGCATTGGTCATAAAGCCGCCTTCCATGGAAGCCTGGTTGACCAGTGATTCAAGCCTGCGCAAAACATCGGAGAGACGTTCGGCGACATCATCCTCTGTCTGCCATGTCCGGTTGATGGAAATGCCTGGAAGCAGTCCCGTGCTGAAGCCACCTGTCAAACCCGTGCCAAAATTCCTGGCTTCGGTTTCTGACCGTGCTTTTCCCATCGCGTGATTCTCTCCCCAATTCTCACTCTCGCCCCATGCCTCACTTTGAGAATCCATGAAGCTATGGGTGGTAGCCTGCATTTTCGAAACTGAGTGGAATTTGCCTGTAGCCTGCCCATTCATTACCGAGTCGGATTGGCCGTTTGATACTGCATGAGATGATCCACTCATACTTCCATTGGTCACCGATGAGAAACTGCTGGTCGAGCTGAAGCCACTGACACCCTCGCTGGTGTTGTAGCCAGCGGAAACTCCTTTGAGCAGCCCGCCGATGACCGGGATCTTGCCAAGCACGGATTTCCCTGCATCGACATTTACACCAACCCCTTCGCTCTTGTTCCATCCACCTCCAGATGATTCACCACTCCCTCTGGTAGACGAGCGCATGGACGATTTCATTGTGGCATCGGTCACGCTATGCATGTCAGAGTGTGATTTCCCGGATGACTTTGTTTCCGATTCGCCCCAGGTTTCTGAAGACCCAACTGTATTTGCGACACCTTCTGCATGCGCCTTTCCAACCTGGTGCGACTCGCCCCAGCCATGTGAGACACCATCCTGAACACTCTCTGTGTGTCCATGACCTGCACTCAAACCTTCCGTGCGGGATTGACCGATCGCTGCCATCAGAGGAATACCCAGGTTGAAACCAATCCCGATCGAGCCTTTGCGCCGGGACGCCACATTGGAGGCAACTTCGCTGATCCGTATCAATGTTTGTGTCATGCGCGGACGGGCTACATGTTCGGCGAGCACCTGGAAAACAAAATTCTGACGGAGTTTGGCAAGACCGCGAAACAGGATTTCGTTCTGTTCTTCCGCCAGGTCCGAATCGGAGTCATCGCCCACATTGCCGTCACTTGACGAACCTCGCTTGCCTTCGCGCGGATCCGGATGCCCAAGGACCGCGGCGATGTTTTTCGCTTTTGATGTGATGAAATCCAGATACCACTTCAGCCAATCCACATTGGGCGCGCCAATCCTGGACTGTGGAAAGTTTGCCAGTACAGCCTCGACAGTCGCTATACCATTCACAGCTTTTGTGGCTGCCACTTCCTCAGTTATTCCCTCCCCCGCTGCACCAAAATACTGCACGATGCCGACATACTCCGGGGAGTAAATTCCCATCGAGGCGTACACAAAGTTGACATTGGCGTTGTGCAGACCACGCACAGCTCCCCACTGCTTACCAAGCAGATCATAATCATCACGCACTGAGACGGGAATCACCTGCAGTTCGCGCAAGGCAACACAGCGAAAGAATTGCTCCGCACCTTTTTGCAGCCTAAACCAGGCATAGCGGAGGTCTCCCTGTGTGATAGATAAGCCATTGTCGAGGATTGTCAGTGTCATGGTTTCCTTAGAATTTCCTGAGTAACGGCGTGATACGCCAGGGCCCCTATGTAACGGCTACGGCATATGCGCCTTAACGCCGTTACGTTTTTGAGCCTTTGCCGCTTCGACACTCCCTTCGGTCGTCAGCGCGGCGCCTATCCTCCGCCTCTTGTCCTGACCTTGGTGATCAGGTCGCCGGGGTTTCCGATCGCCGGCGGATGTGCCCACACCGCTTGCGCTACCATTGCCAGGTAGCCGAGCGGGATGACGTACATCGCGATCCCGATGATCGCATTCAGGTAGCCTGCCCCATTTGCCATCATGGGGTCAGCCAGGACCGACTCGCCAAGACCCATGTTTCGGTAGAGCGTGAAGCCAAGCCCGGAAAGGGCATAAAGGGCAAGACCACGAATCACGTTCCATCTCTGGGCTGGCCGGTTGTACCGCTCCAGACCCACCGCCGCCCAACCACCGCCGATCATGACAAGCAGAAAGAGAGGTACGGGAGATGGAGCGAGCAAGCTTGCTACCATTGACAAAATGCCCGCCCCCGCCGCCCAGGATCGCTGCTCGCGAGCGGTTGTAGCAACGAAAGCGATTATCGCTACTGCGAATGCGAGCGCGTTCAGATGATCTGCCAGCGAATAGACAGTCGCTAGAAAACCATTGGTGATCCAGATCAGGCGTTCAGTGAAGATGGCAAAGAAGTTTTCCATTGTGTTACACAATCAGATAGATATCGGGGGGACCTGGCGGTGTAATAAGACTAAGTCCAATCACGGTCACTGCCATAGCAAGAAGGAAAGTGATGACAATCGTTGCATCGAGAATCCGGTTGAACAGTTGTCTTAATTTCATTCAATCCACCATAGGCGGCGTCAAAAACGCCAATATGAGCGGAGATATCATCCCAACCGCAAGAACGAAGAGAATGAATAGGGCGACCACTGCATCACGGATCTCACCTGCGGGTATGGTGCGCAACCTACGTTTGACACCTGTACTCCAGGAAGGCATTTCGAGCTTGACGTGAGTGATGCGAAGCATTCAATCCTCCTTGCACCTATTTGATGATCGCGGTCTCTTTGAGCCAGGCACCAAATTCACCAGATTTGCCGCCAAAGGTACGAGGCGCGGACACTGGCGTACCGGAAGTTTGTCCATTGATGAAAATATCCCATTCTCCCGGATCTTGGATCTGCACTTTTGGATATGTCTCATTCCATTGGCAACCGTTTGACGAACCAAAGGCAATACGCGGGTTATGAAGATAGGCACCCGGGTAACGGATAGAAAGTTCGTTCAGGATCCAGCCCTGCGATGCCGCAGTAAGTTTGAGAGTAGCGGAGGCAAATGAGATACATTCAGGGTAAATCTGCTGATGCTGGACACATTCCCAATCCACAAGCTTCTCATGTCCAGGCTTTCCGCCATCGGTCGTGCAGTTAGTCGTACCGTTATTGCTTGTACCTTCCCTGCACTCAGTCACCGGTTCAGAGGTGTAATAGGTATAGATCGTGGGCTCGACGTGCGCGCTCGCCATAATGTCAGCGCCGCGCTTATCCAGATCCTGACCTACGACGAGTGGATAATCTGGAGCGACCAACTTAGCAGATTTGACAATACGCCCGGGCGTCACAGAGGGTGCAGGGCATGTGCCGGGAACTGGTGGAAGTTCTTCTTCTGTTGGTGATACAGGGAGCAGGCTTTCTAGTAAGGCGAGCTGTTCGGCAGTGCAACCTCCAGGTACAGAAGCGCACTGGTCAGGAGTATAGAGGAGCATGAAAGTGTAGAGATTCTTATCTTCCTGACCTGCTTCCAACAAGCTGCCTAGGAAGTTGCCTAATCCATCTGGATTTAAACTCCAGATGTCTACTTGTCCACTTGCCAGCGCCGCAAAGAAATCCTGCGCCGCAGTCGGGCCACTGAAGCCAGCCTGATTGATCTCTGCCATCATTTGCTCGCCGCCTGGTTGATTTGTGAGGGAGGCCCAGATTGAGCCAAAGCTTGCTATCCCGCTGGGTGCATCTGCGCTAACGGTTCCACCGTTTGTCCCCAATGTGGAAGACGCTGCCTGATAACCGGACTCGCTGGGGTTGGCAGCCATGAAAAAAAGCGTTGTGGCGGTTGGCATCAAGATTGTGTTGCCAGATGGCGTGTAATAGACGTGATATTCTGCCTCAATTGGTCCAATCAACGGAATATTCGGCATCCAATCTGCCTGTTGTTTCACTACTCCACCATCGGTGAGATTGGAGTAATTGATCGTACCGTCAGCATTGATGACTTCGGACCACGCGCCGTTGGGATCAACCGGTGGAGTTGTTCCCTGGGCGGAGACATACGTTGGGGAGGCAAGAGTAAGAAGAATGCCGAAGTCGATGAGCAGGTTCAGAAAGAGTTTGGTACGCATGATGAGTCTCATCCCTTTATTGGTTCTCATATTTGGCAGCTTCCTGCGCGAAAAGGACGCGATTGAGCAGCCACTTATCTGATTCACTTTGAATGACGTGAATGTAGATTGGCTCGGATATCTCCGTTGTAGTGAGGTTCACCTTCCAGATCTGCGAACTGTCCTCAAGTGTTTCAGCGTCAGTGAGAAAGGTTACTGTTGCATTCAATGGTTTGGCTTGAGCACTCTTCCACAAAGTAGGTGCATACATTTGGCGGAATAGATCACAGCCTTCCATAGACATTCCTGCACACACCCTATCCTCCCAGGCAGCCTGTTCACCAGTAACGTCAGGTGAATAGAACGCGGCAAGTGCTTGCATGGCAGGTTCTTCTGCTGCCGCAGAAGTTGAGTCCTGCACATCCTTTGTGAACCAGCGAGCAAGCAGACCGTTAGAATAGATCAAATAGCCGGCTGTGATCAACGTAATGGCCAGCACAACGTAGGCAAGCGTTTGAGTGGCAGCTTTTCGGGAGATCGTGACTTCCATTGTCTACCCCCTACTGTGAAATACCAGGAGCGTTCAGGACGCGATTGAGATGCCAGTATCCATCTGTACCGCGCGCCACCAGGATGTACACATCAAATGTTTTTTCCTCTCGGGTGAAGACGGACGTTTGTGCCTTCCAGACCTGCGCAGTTTCGTTGATGACGATTGTGTCCGAGATATTTCCGCTAACCCAGCTCGCATCATTTCCATGTTGTCCCTGCCAGACGGCATCAGCCTGGTTGTCTTTGAAGTACGCGCAGCCGCCCTCCGTCATTCCATCACAGACCAGTTGCAACCAGGACTCCTTGTTTTCAGTCGGGGCATATAGCGCAGCGATAGATGCAAGCGCAGGCGCGTTTTCATCCCGAACCATGATTGGTTTTGCTAATGGTTCGGGATCACCGATCTCATTGCTGTTATCATGAGCCGCCGTTGACGTAACAGCGATAACCAGAAGAACAAAAATTGGGGCGAACAGTTTTACGAATTTCATGTTATTCTCCTTTTCCCCTTTCAGGGAAATGAAAAGACCCCTTCCAATTGGAAGGGGTCTTTCGTATTTAAAAGACAGTCCTGCCTGGGAAACACCATATCAGGCAGGCTTGCAAAACTTATGAGACGGGATTATATGCACTACGTTCGTTTTGTCAAGGTTGTACTTGACTGTTTGCAGATGCATGCGTCTCATGATCGCGCTTCATTGTCTCGAATTCTTCGAGAGTTGGAATATCTGGCTGAATACGACAATAGATAACGGCAGTGTGAGGACTATATTCAATATCTGAGAGTGTTAGTTTTTCATATGTGTTCCAGAGAGATGGCAGAAAGTTCCAGAAGGTTACCGGCTCGTCGGGCATACCATGATCCACTAATTGCAGCCGAAGCTCCTCCGACTGCCATGCCATAATAACGGATCTCACAGATACAAATAAAGCAATAGGAATATCACCGCCAATACATGTGCCTAACCGATTTCCCCATCCTTTATATTCTTTGCTTGGGTGAGATGTCTCATATTTGGCGATCAGGTCTTCGCTAGCTATCTTCTTCCATTCCCGCACCTGGTAGTAAGTCAACCCGTTGAACTCCGGCAAATCCATAGGCTGCCCCATACGCCAGGCAAAGTAGACAATAGGAGTGAGGATCGCGAGCAAAACAACCAGCGCGATGATCTGGAATAAAGTTTTGAGCAGTTTTTTCATTTTGTTCCGATGGCCGCGGAATATACTCCCACTGTCCGACAACTGTCAAGTATTGAGACATTTGTTTCAATATAGTCTCTAACCACATCAAAAAATAAAAAGCGACCCATGACACAGAGCATGATGTTTCATGGGTCTCGCGACTTGTGGACCAAGGGAAAGACCACAAGTGCTGCATCCATTATATCAGGATTGGCATTGGACAAATCTTTTTCGCCAAATTGAACAAGCTTCACTTCTGAAAGCAGGGGTTTTCATACGCGATTTTCATGTTCTTTGTCAATAGCTAATTGACCGCAACACGAATGCCACAATGAAAGGGTGTCGCTGGCTACTGGATCGCCCCTCCCGTTAAAAGGGATAAGACTTTCTGTGACAGATTGATCACCGGCTCCCCGACTTTCTCCACATTCTCAGCCGCTTTGATGAGACCCTCAATACTGACCGAGTACCACTTCTTATTTGGTTTCGGCTTTGTGGCTTCGTCCACGAGTTTGCCCAGATCTTCGGTAACTTCGGCAGCTTGCTCGTCTGCCATTGCTTTTGTCATTGCAGAGACAGCCTCCGCCAGCAACTTCAGCGTTTGCTTGAGCTCAGGATCGATCTTTGCCGATGAAATTTTGTTGTAACTATCCTTGATAGATTGGTTTCCGTCACCAACAGTGAGATTGCCATCGAAGTTTCCGCCAATATGGATATGTGTCACATTGCCTCCAGCTTCTTTCGGTCTAATTTCGTTTGGAACACCGCTCAAAACTTTACGAATATTGACATCAATCAAACGATTGCCGTCTGGCACAGGCAAAATTTCGATACCTTTGGCTTCCAGCATAAGAAGGTAAATGTAGGATAGGGGTTTTGCGTTGAGCGCGCCCGGAACAGGGATGAGCTTCTCTGGGGTCAATCCCTTGATTGAATCATGAATTTCATCCAGGTGCGTACAAATCGCCAACAACGTATCTCGCCGCATATGTTCGAGACCATCAATGGCAATGGTGATCTTGCGGTCTTCAATATCCGCTTTGACCAAGGCTTTGTTTTCGGCGATCTTCAAGACCACGCCTGTGCGCCACACACAGCCATCATTAATCTTCTGATTCATGCGGACGATGAAGCGGGTGATGACACTGGATGGCAGGACAGGGTAGGCATACTCAAAGGCAGGGACACCGTTGAATTTCAGTTCGGCAGGTTCATCTTTAGGAAGCAAATCAGGGACGAGGAAGGTTTTATCGGATTCAATGTCGTAGCACAGTTCGAACTTTTTCATCATGTCCACGATGAAGAGCCGCTTGCCGCGAGGATATTCGGGCAGGTTGAGGATCTCATCGAGCATGGAGACGGTGAGCACACCCTTGTTTTGGAACAAGGCATGGGAGTTGATGATTTTGTACACGCCATTGGTGACCCACTGCGGATTAAGAATGCCGAGCGCTTCGAGACGGGGATCATCCTGGAAGTGCAGGACAACGCCGAGATCGTGCAAGAAACCGATCAGTGTGCGTTGACTGGTCTCGTCGCTGACATCATTCTCGGCGCACAGTTCCAAGTATTTGTCATAAGTGATGAAATTTGCCTTACGCCCCAAACTTTCTACCTCTGTTTTGACAGTGAACCACGTTTCGGGCAAAAGATCACGGACATGCGGCAGGTAGTTAGCCTGTGTAGTGATTGCTGCCTTCAATTCCTCAATGCCTGCCCCTGTGGCAGCGGATGTTTCGAGAAACCCAACGATATTCGGATATTTCTTTTGCAAGCCTGTACAATCAATATCAAGCGGGTGCTGGTCAATTTTGTTTCCGACGACCAGGACGGGCGACTCACCGCCAAAAGATTGGATAATTTTAAGCCAGTATTCAACACGATTTTCTTCTTGGCTGAGGCGGGAATCTAGCACCAAAAGATAAATACTGCGTTTTGTGAGGAAGAACTGATGAGTAGCATGCATGATCTCCTGTCCACCAAAGTCCCAGAGATTAAACGTAATTGGCGATGGCTGGTTCTCCGTTTCAGCCTTGATACTTGCTTGCCAATGGTTAATGGCGATACCATTAGTTTTATTCTCATGAGGATCGAAAGTGTTGTTCAGAATACGTTGTATTATAGATGTTTTTCCAACACTGCCTTGTCCAACCAGGAGTAACTTTACTTCATCAAGTGATCGTGTGTTATTTTGATATTCTAATAACAGAGATAACAGAACACCACCTTCACCGACATTGTTTAGGATCTCTGGCGGAATATTGAACAAATTGTCTCGTATGTCAAGATACTGTAGTGAATCCAGTTTTCCAATCTCCTGAGGCAGCACTTTTATATTGTTGAATCTTAAGTCGAGATGAACTAAATTTAACAGATCGCCAATGCTTGGAGATAATTGACTTAATTTATTCCGACTGACATCGATAAACTTTAACTCCCGAATTTCATAAACCGATTCCGGGATATTCGATAATCTATTATTGCTAACAGCAAGATGGGTGAGATGAGCAAGTCGCCGCAGGTCGGGTATTTTCTCCAATTCATTGTTACAAAGATTGAGATGGGTCAGATTGATGAGCTGCCCAATTTCGATTGGAATGGATGCAAGAGAATTATTTGAAATATCAAGATGAGTTAGATTGATGAGCTGCCCAATTTTCTTTGGTATAGAGGTGAGAGAATTATTTGAAATATCAAGATGAGTTAAATTGGTGAGCTGCCCAATTTCCATCGATATAGATGCAAGCGAATTTCTTGAAATGTCAAGATGAGTTAGATTGATGAGCTGCCCGATCTCCATTGGTATGGCGGTAAGGCAATTTCTTGAAATGTCTAGATATTGCAGATTGCGTAGCGACCTTATAAACTTCGATAAAGACTTTATTTTGTTCTGCTGCAAATAAAGATGAGTCACATGATGCAGGTTATGAATTTCTCCCGGTAAATCCTCGAGTCCGAGTGAATCCAAATGAAGTTCAGAATATTGGCCCTTCATTGCTGATGAGATACGTTCCGAGGCTTTTTGTCTGGGCGATTTTGAATGCTCGAGTTCAATCTCGCGGAGGAGCTTACGCCTCTCTTCTGGTTCAAGCTCATTCATGAATTTTATGTAGTCCCATTCGACCCAGCCATCATCGCCCATTTGTAAGTCCTTTCTTTAGCCTAAAATAGATTAACTGTACATGATTCCTCTAATAATATTCCCTCACATACCCATACGCCTTTTCGAACAACTCTGTATCCTGGTGCAAATGATATTTGAACAGTGTCCGTCTCAAGGCTTTTCTCACCTCGCGCTTGCCAGCATCGGTGGCTTGCCAGCCTTCGAAACGGATCTTGCGGACGATGTCGTCGATGTCGTCGACGATGCGCTCGACGATGATGGGGGTGTCGGTGCTGCGGGCTTGCTGGAAAAGCTCAGTCAGGGCAGCTTTGCCGCGGTCTTCGTCTACTTCCTGGGGGACTTCCTTCTCGGCATTGACCAGGTCGCGGGCGAGGTCGAGCAGGGCTTTGAGGAAGGCAATGCTGTGCAGCTGGCCGGCTTCGTGCTGCTCCTTGAGCCGTTCCAATCGCTCGGAGAGTTTGCGGAAGCGTGGATTGTCCATGTGCTTGCGCAGACGTTCCGTGATCTTGATCTGCATCTCCCGGGCTTTGTGGTCGGGGTCTTTGGAGTTGAGCACCGCGTCGAGCAGTTCAGCGTCAAGAACGATCTCGTCGAGGTCGTCGCGGACGGATTCGACATGGATGTTCTGGTGGATGAGCTCGATGGTCTTGGCACCAAGGGAGTGCCAGAGCAAGGCACCCGTGCCGGTCGTCGGCTGGACCGAGACGTAGACCTGTGAGAGCCAGCGATAGTCTGTTTCGAGCGGAGCCAGGACCGGGTCGGGGGAGATCGCTTCCCAGAGCTGAGAGAGAACGCTGTAGTCTCCGGCGAAGGCATCGCGAACGTCGTTGTTGGGAAGACATTGCTGGGCGGCGATCAATCCCTCGTAGCCGCGCAGAGAGCGGTCCACATCCAGGAAATAGGCAAGGCATTTCTGCATCGCTTCGGGTAATTTGACTTTCAAGCCAATGACATCCGAGATCACCTTGCGGAAACCGGCTTCATCGAATTGCAGGGACTTGGCAACGTCGTCGAAGACGCCGAGATAATCCACGATGAGACCATGCGTCTTTTTATCGCCGTAGGTGCGGTTGGTGCGCGTGATGCCCTGCAGAAGCGTGTGGTCGCGCATGGGTTTATCGAGATACATGGCTTGCAGGATGGGCGCGTCGAAGCCCGTCAGCAGCTTGGCGGTGACGATCAGGATCTGGAGCGGGTCGTTGGCGTCGCGGAAGCGGTCGAGTAGTTTCTCCTCGGAGTCACGATCGCGCTTGTAAGGTTTGTAGCGCTCGTCTTCCCGTTCCTTGCCCGAGACCGAGATCACGATGTCGCTGGCTTCGGGCGGGAGATGTCGATCCAGCTGCGCTTTGTAGAGCAGGCAGCTCTCCTGGTCGAAGGTGACCAGCATAGCCTTGAACCCGTTCGGGCGGACCTTCTCCAGGAAGTGATGGGCGACGTCGGCGCAGATCTTCTCGATGCGCTCCGGCACCTTGACCAGCACTGCCATGCGCGCCGCGGCGCGCGTGAGGGTCTCGCGGTCGATGTCGGAGAGACCGCCGGTCAGCTCGGCATAGGCGGAGTCGATGGCGTCCTTGTCGATGTGCAGCTCGACTAGGCGCGGCTCGAAGTGGAGCGGGAGCGTGGCGCCATCCCGGATGGACTCCTCGAAGCCGTAGCGGCTGAGGTAGCCGCGTTCGTCCTCCTCGGCGCCGAAGGCCGCGAAGGTGTTGCGGTCCCGGCGGTTGATGGGGGTGCCCGTCAGCCCGAACAGGAACGCGTTCGGGAGAGCCGTGCGCATCTTCAGCCCCAGATCGCCTTCCTGCGTGCGATGGGCTTCATCCACCAGGGCGATGATCTTTTGACTGTCATTCAACACGCCGTCGAATTCAGCGAATTTGAAGATGGTCGTGATGATGATCTTGCGCGTGTCCTGGCGCAGCATGGTTTCTAGGTCCTCACGCGACTCAGCTTTGACCAGGTTGGGAATGTCCGAGGCGTGGAAGGTGGCGCTGATCTGCACGTCGAGGTCGATGCGATCGACGATGATCAGCACGGTGGGATTGCGCAGGGCGGGGTTGAGCCGCATCTTCTGCGCGGCAAACACCATCAGCAGGGATTTGCCCGAGCCCTGGAAATGCCAGATGAGACCCTTACGCGGTTTCCCTGCCAGCACGCGTTCGACGATCTTGTTGGCGCCGTCGTACTGCTGGTAGCGGCAGACGATCTTCAGGCGGCGTTTCTTCTTGTCAGTAGCAAACAGGGTGAAATGTTCAAGGATATCCAGGATGATGTTCGGGCGCAGCAGGGATTCGGCTGACTTGCGAATGTCTACGAGACCACCTGCGGTGATCGTTTCCTCGGGCCGCCAGGGACCCCACTGGTCGAGCGGCATGTGGATCGCCCCGTAACGCAGGTCTTTGCCTTCGGTCGCGACGCTGAAGACGTTGCAGGCAAACAGTTCCGGGACGAAACGCTCATAATCGTCATGGATTTGTTTCGCGCCGTCGAACCAACTCACGGCGTGGCGCACGGGCGTCTTGGCTTCGACCAGCACCAGCGGCAGTCCGTTGACGAACAGGACCAGGTCGGCGCGGCGCTCGGACGAGCCTGCCCGGAAGGTGTACTGCGTGGTGACGATGTACTGGTTCTGATCGAGTTCACTGTAATCGACCAGCTTCACCGTGACGTGCTGGTTGTTCTCCCCAAACGGCATGGAACGTTCGCCGCGCAGCCAGGCAGTGAACTCCTCATTGGCACGGATCAAACCATCCGAACGGACAGACAGCACAATGGCGCGCAGTTTGTAGAGCACTTCGTCGGCGCGCTCGGGCTGGGATGCGATTTCCGGGTTGAGCCGTATGAGTGCATCACGAAGATACTGCTCGATGAATACGTCGTTGATGCGGCGCGGCAGGGACAGCGCCGAGACATAGTACCAGCCTGAGCCTTTGGTGTTACGTCCAAGTGGAATGTACGGTGCGGTTTCTTCTGCGACGCCTATCGTGGCAGGTTGTGGACCACACAAGACATCCCGGATGAAGTTCTCGACACTGTTCTGTTCATTGAACATAGGACAACCCTGATTTCTAGTTCATAAGAAATTTGTTCAGCAAGTCACTCTTTAGTTTTTTTGTATTCTCAATATGCGTTTCCAACTCTCGTTTTGACGAATTGAAATCATTAAGTATTTTCATTATTTTTTCTTGCACTTCAATCGAGGGCAAAGGTATACGCTGATTTCTAATACCTTGAGTATTCAAGTTGTAATTACCTGCACTTGAACGAATTACTTGCATGAGGGTCTTACGCATGTAGTTTGAATTGAGGATGGCCTCAATAAATGATGGATTAGCCTGGTCTCCCATTATTCGTAACCGAATTAAGTAACTCGCATAAACAGCATTTTCTGGAATGGTTTTTAGGGCAACACATCTGCCAACATAATTTGGATTACCGTTTGTTCTCACAATCAAAATATCATCGGTTTCCAGTTTGTATTTTTCAAATTCAGAATTGGTTACTTCAACCCATGATAAATTTGATAAATCGATATCGCCAGCCACCACATTTGGGATACCTAAAATCGGAACAGTGCCCTCACGTCGAAGTCCAGACTTTTTAGATATTCCATATTGAGTCTCCGTCAGTAGTTCATCAAAAAGAATTTTTCGCCAATCTGTTGCGACACCGTTGGCAATTTGAGTTTCTAAAAATGATGTTGTTGCCGTTAGCAGCTTTTCTAAAGTGTATTGGTAATCTGTCATCACATCATCCGCTGCCCAGAGCAAGTCAGCGATGCGGCGCTGTTCGTCCAGGGGTGAGAGGGGGAATTCATAATTGGCAAGGTGAGACCAGTTGGTGCGCGGCGAAAGCGAGCCTGCCGAAGTTTTCACCGCATAGTCGAAAAACCCTTCCGATTGACAGATGAACGGCAGGAGTTCGGGCAACAACACATTAGGGTGTTTGCTCTCAAAAACATAAATGTCACTGGAGCATACGCCTTCAAAGTCCGCAACTGCCACCTTGCGCTGGTAAGCGCGGCGCTTGCCGAAGAGAACCTGTCCGCGCTTGAAGGTGCTGGTGAAGGTTGTCCCGTCCGCGACGTTGCCCCAACTACGGATGTGCAGGTTCTCCGGCTGGATGTGCTCCAGTCCCACGAATCGCTCGATCCCCGCGACGAGAGGGTCCGCGGTGCGGGAGGTGCAGAGGGTGACGACGTCAGCGAAGCGGGTGAGATGTGGCACCTAGATTATTCCTTACTTATTCTCGACATCAAAACCTAATTGACGAAAGACGCGATTCGTTTGCTCACCGCCATTAAACTCAGAAGTAGGTATACCAGTCGCCACGCTTAGGATGTGCTTGGGAGGAAATACACGCCCATCATACCGAACTGCATATTTGTAAGTCCCCTTCGTCAGCCAGTCATCATAGGTCTGTGTATCTGGATATTGGCTGAGAAACTCATGTAGGGTATCAAGGATTTTTTGTCTGGTTACTATCTGGTTTATGAATGTGGTTTCCATTGAAGTTCACTTTTCCTTTCTGCGAGCACTCAGTACATCACATGCTCGGGTGAATTAATTATCTCAGTTCAACGGTTTCCATTCGTCATGGCAGGTTTTCTGGTTTGATGTGCTCCAGTCCCACGAATCGCTCGATCCCTGCGGCGAGAGGGTCCGCGGTGCGATCCGTACAGAGGGAGACGAAGTTAGCGAAACGAGTGAGAGTCATGGAAGAAAAACAATACCTTCACGTTGGGCTTGATAAAGGTATGAATATTGATTCTGCGACAATCTTTCAAGTTGGTGATTGCAGGTGTCCAAAAAATATTCACCTAAGGATAGAGCACCTGCAATTGTTGCTCCTGCTATTGATAGTGGGAATTGGATTTGAGGAGGAAGACCAACAATCATAGCGCTTACCATTACTGGCGTATCAATTGCGAAAAGATTTCTCAGAGTGCCCAGAATGAAGTGAATACGATCACCCTGAAATGCTCTGCTGAGATTTTTTACTTCAAGTTGAATATTTTCTACAAACCTGGCATTCAACTCCTTTACCTCTGCCGGTTCAGTCACCTGTTTTAATTTTCCCTGATATTCATAAATTACATTTCTGAATTTTAATAACTCGTCCCTGTATTTGGATTTAAATCTAAGAATATCAGCCACTTGAACATTTCCAATCGGCACGGGTAAGATGTTGTGCAGAGAAAGGCTCATAACACTTGTTAATTCTGTGTTTGCACGAGCGGGGGAGTGACGTTTTAAATATGCTCGATTAGGATATATCAGATTAACGTTTGACGGGTAATCTGTGCTCGGTATCGTCAATCTTTCCTGATCGTCATTTGCCATGTGCTTTGCCAGCAACGCCATGTAGATCATGGCAAGTTGCGGGTTCATAAGTAACTTGTCACCTTCCCGCCTAGCTAACGATTTTTCAACCAGTTTTTCTGCGAGACGGTGATACATCTTTTTTTCAAACAACCAATCGCGCATAAATTTCCCCGTGTCGCCGAGTGGTCTTGGCTCTGGAAGTCGTTTTGGAAGTTCGCTATTGAGCAAATACTTGTCATCGATTATTGCTTCAAATTCACTGGTAAGTCTCTGGTTGCGCTGAACATAATCATCTGGTTGGTAAACTCGGAACAATCCTTCGCGTTGTAAGATTTCGATATCATAGGATTGGTGTAATTTGCCCTCCATTCCATATGGAACAATCGATCCAATGGAATCCCAATAAAGAATGGATTGTCGTATCCATTGATCGTTCCGAATAACAATTGTCGGATAATACAGAAGAGTTCTTTCCATAGCGCCTACTCCAAACTCTTTAGCAGCTTTTCAATGGAAGAATTGAGCCTTGTCGAACTTTCTTCCCACGTTCGCACCGACTCTTTCAACCCATTCGCAGCATATTCACCTTTTTCCTCGTTGACAGCTTTCCCGCGCACATACAGAGGGATGCTCAAATTGCCATCGTTAGCGCGAATGTCCCCCAGTGAAGCCACCTTCGCAAAGCCTTCGATATCTTTGAACTCATGATACGCATCCGCAATCCGTCCCTGATGTTCAGGCTTGAGATAACTCATGCTGCGCTCGCGGGTCACTTCATTCACCGCATCGATAAGGATCACCTTGCCGCGGCGTTTGGCAGGCTTCGAATTCCTGCAGATCACCACGCAGGCTTCCATTGGCGAGTTGTAAAACAGGTTGGGTCCCAGCCCAAGCACACAATCTACTAAATCGGCATCCACCAGCTTCTGGCGCATCTCGGCTTCTTCCTTGCGGAATAAAACTCCATGTGGGAAGAGAATAGCACAGCGGCCGGTTTTGCTGTCCATGCTTTTGAGGATGTGCTGGAAGAAGGCATAGTCCGCGCGTCCCTGCGGTGGGGTGCCGAGGAAGTTGCGTCCCCACGGATCTCTGGTCCAGGCATCGCGGCTCCATTGCTTAATGGAATAAGGTGGATTTGCCAGCACCACATCAAAGGTTGCGAGTCCACCCTTTTCATTCGTGAAGGCAGGTCGTTCGAGTGTATCGCCGCGGGCGACAGCGAAATCGTCCACGCCATGCAGAGCCAGGTTCATGCGGGCAATGGAGGCGGTCATGTGGTTGCGTTCCTGCCCGTAGAGCTTCAACGTGCGATATTCCCCGTGTCCGCGCTTCACTTCGTCCAGCCCCGAGATCAACATGCCGCCCGTGCCGCAGGTCGGGTCGTAGATGCGTTCACCAGGTTTCGGTTCGAGCATCTGCACCATCAAATGTACGACAGTGCGATTGGTGTAAAACTCCTGGGCAGTGTGCCCGCTGTCGTCGGCGAACTTCTTGATCAGGAACTCGTAGCCGTTGCCCAGTTCGTCTTCAGGCACGTTGGCGATCGAAAGCGTTTGCTGCGAGAAATGCTCCAGCAAGTTCTTGAGCGTGGCATCCGGCAGGCGTTCCTTGTTTGTCCAGGGCGCATCGCCGAAGATCCCATCTAGCCGGTCGGGGTTGGCAGATTCGATGGCACGGAAAGCCGTCTGGATGGCTTTGCCCACGTCGCGCGGCTTCTCGCGCACGTTGTTCCAATGGCCACCCGCCGGGATGACAAACCGTTCATCCGCCATCGAGCGCGCGTAATCATCGTCATTTGTGTCGGCGAGCGCCTCGGCATACTCCGCATCCCACACATCCGAGAGGCGCTTGTAGAACAGGAGCGGGAAGATGTACTGCTTGTAATCGCCCGCGTCCACAAGTCCGCGCAGGATTGTCGCAGCGCCCCAGAGATAGGATTCGAGTTCGGCTTGCGAAAGGCGGTCAGTCATGATTTCCTCTGCATTGACGTTCCTGCCCAATGAGCTTCGTCGGACTGAAGTCCTGCCTCAGCCCATTGAAGTCCGCTAAAGCGGACTGATTAGCGCGAAGCGCTTCCATGCACTGAGCAAGGGGTTTACCCCGGCGAATTTCCATCGTGCGCTCAGTCATCGAGCCAGCCCCCCTCCTGCAACAATGTGCGCAACTTTGCTTCAGCTTCCTGTGCCCTTCCCCAGGTGGCTTTGAACTCTTCAATTGCCACATCCAAAGGCGGGATATCTTCGCCGATGGGCGGCAGCACATAGCGCGAGATATTCAACGTCCAGTCTTCCGCCTCGATCTCTTTTAGCGAAACCACCCGCGCCCGATCCTGCACATCTTCGAATTTCTTTGTCCACGCTGAGATCTGGTCCGCGTGTTCGGGGTCAAGAAAGTTTTGTGCGCGACCTTTGCGGAACAAAGACGATCCATCCACGATCAGCACTTTGCTGGTCCGCTTTTTGGATTTCTTCTTCTTGAGGATCAGGATGCAGGCGGCAAGTCCTGTCCCATAGAACAGGTTGGGCGCCAGCCCGATCACCGTCTCGACCCAGTCCTGCTTCAACAGATACTGGCGGATCTGCCCCTCGACGCCGCCACGAAATAACGCTCCCTGCGGCAGGACGACAGCCATGCGTCCCTTGCCCTCCGCCATCGACTTGACCATGTGCTGCACCCAGGCAAAGTCGCCGTTGCTGTCGGTGGGCAAACCTGCGAACGCGCGTCCCCACGGGTCGCTCTCCCAGATCTCGCGCCCCCATTGCTCCAATGAAAATGGTGGATTGGCGATCACACAATCGAAGGTCGCCAGTCCGCCTGTACTGGGGTCCGTGAAGATGGGGTTGCGAAGGGTATCGCCACGCTCGACGATAAAGTCTTCCATACCATGCAGGAGCAGGTTCATCCGTGCCACGGAAGCCGTGGTCAGATTTTTCTCCTGCCCATAGAGCTTGCCGAAAAAGGTGCGTGGATCTCCACCTTTGGCGCGCACATGCTCCACCGCGCCGAGCAGCATACCGCCTGTCCCACAGGCAGGGTCATAAACCGTTTCCCCTTCCTGCGGGTCCAGGATGTCGACCAACAGACTCACCACGCTGCGCGGGGTATAGAACTCGCCTGCCTTCTTGTTGGTGGCATCTGCAAATTTTTTGATCAGGTATTCGTAACCGTCACCGATGATGTCCGTGGTGACGTTCTTATTCCCCAGGCTAATCGCCGAAAAATGCTCGATCAGGTCCTTGAGCAGGGCATCCGGCAAACGGTCCTTGTTGGTCCACTGTGAGTCGCCAAACACACCGTAGAGATGCTTCTGATTAGCGGCTTCGATGCAGTGCATGGCATTCTGCAGGGCAGTCCCCACATTGGTCGGCGTCTCGCGCACATCGTTCCAGTGGCAGCCTTCCGGGATTTGAAAGCGATGCTCGTCGGCGAAGTCCTCGCCGTATGTTTCGACCGCTTCTTGGTATTCCTCATCCCAGACATCACAGATCCGCTTGAAGAACAGCAGCGGTAGGATGTAACTCTTCCAATCCGTGCGGTCCACAGGGCTGCCGCGCAGGATGTTGGCTGCTTCCCAGAGGTGTGATTCGAGGGTGGAGAGGGTTGTAGTTGGCGGCATGAGGGTTCGGCGGGGTCTCCCCCGAGATTAAAACCAGTGTAGCACGAAAAGGACGTTTGGCATATTGCCAGACATCTTAATATTATACGACTTCTTTTTTCTCCGCTATTTCAATTCCATCGCCAGTTTTTGGACCTAAACCAGTATGATTCCTATGCTACTAACATAGCTTCTGTAAATTAGCAATTCAGTCATAACTCAACATTTCACTTGACCCAGCCCAATCCTATTCTCCCGCGCTCGCTTTCGATCTTAAGAATTTCCACGTCAATGATGTCGCCAACTTTGAGAACGGTGCCCGTTGGGATCTGTGTGCGATGGAGCAGACCATCCTGTTTGATACCAATGTCAACGAAAGCACCAAAGTCCACCACGTTGCGCACGGTGCCTTTGAGTTGCATACCTGTGACAAGATCTTCCGCTTTCAGTACGTCCGAGCGCAGGATGGGCGGGGGCGCATCCGTACGCGGGTCCCTGCCCGGGCGGACAAGCTGTTCGAGAATGTCATTGAGGGTTGGCACACCACAGTTCAATTCTTTGGCTAATGTTTCAGGCGATGTTTTTGCGGTCAGTTCATCGAGCGCAGAGATCCGCTCATTTAAAGGCGAGTCCGCGGAAAGTCCCGCGCGAGCGAGCAGGGCCTCCGCGATCTCATAGGATTCAGGATGGATCGCGGAGGCATCTAAGGGATCTGTCCCATTTTGAATGCGCATGAAACCCGCGGCCTGTTCGAAGGCTTTTGGTCCCAGCCCGGTCACTTTGCGAAGCGCAGCGCGTGATTTGAAAGGACCATTGGCATCGCGATAAGCAACGATGTTCCCGGCGAGTTTCGGACCGACCCCTGCAACATGTGTGAGCAGCGCAGGGCTGGCAGTGTTGGCATCCACCCCAACGCGGTTGACAACGCTTTCAACCACTCCGTCGAGGGTGTGAGCCAGAGAGGCTTGATCAACATCGTGCTGGTAAAGCCCCACACCAATGGATTT
This sequence comes from Anaerolineales bacterium, assembly GCA_016932715.1. Taxonomy (GTDB): domain Bacteria; phylum Chloroflexota; class Anaerolineae; order Anaerolineales; family Villigracilaceae; genus Defluviilinea. Next base: position 13,574 of record JAFGCG010000057.1, on the reverse strand, counting down.
GGGATCGATCTTGACCAACTCAGCGAGCGGATCCTGGGCGCGGCGCGCAATGGAGACTGCGCCGCGAATGGTAACATCCAGATCGGGGAATTCCTGACGCGCCAGCGCCGAGGCCGAATAAACAGACGCGCCTGCTTCATTGACGATCAGGTATTTAGTCTGCGGTGTATTCCGGGTCAATTCGGAGACGAGCTTTTCCGTTTCACGCGAAGCTGTTCCGTTCCCAATACTGATGAGCGTAACAGGATGCCGGTTGATCATATCCTGCAGAGTATCGAGTGCGCCTTTCCAATCATTCTTCGGCTCATGTGGATAGATCGTGCCCGTATCCAGCAGTTTCCCGGTGGCATCGACAACGGCAATTTTGCAGCCGGTGCGGAAGCCGGGATCGATCCCCAGGATCACATGATGGGCAAGCGGCGGCTGGCTGATGAGGGCGCGCAGGTTGCTGGCAAATACCTGGATCGCATGGTTGTCCGCGCTCTCCCCTTTTTCACGGCGGACGTCGCGTTCGATGGCAGGCAGTAAGAGTCGTTCTGCGGAATCTTGAATGGCAAGCGCCAGCTGGTCTGCAAACGGGGAAAGGATGTCCTGTTCGAATTCCGCCTGGATGGCATCGACCCAGTCGCGTTCCGGCACATCGACATGCACGCGCAGGATGCCTTCTTTTTCGCCGCGTGAGATGGCAAGGGTTTGGTGGGGCTGGAGGCGGTCTGCCCGACACTCGAATTCGTAGTACGATTGATAGACTTCCTTTTCATCTACCGCATCCCTTATTTTTTCCACGCGTAGTTTGGCAAATTTGAGTGCTTTTTCGCGGATTGCAGCCCGGACGTTGGCATTCACGCTGATCCTTTCCGCCACAATATCCCGTGCCCCCTGCAAAGCTTGGGAAACATCTGTTACCTGATCATTGAGGAACTTCTCTGCAATTTTTTCGGGTGAACCCTGTGCAGGTTGTTCAATGATCAGTTCGGCGAGCGGCTCCAGTCCTTTTTCGCGTGCGACCATGGCTCGCGTACTGCGTTTCTTTTTATACGGCGCGTACAAGTCTTCCAATGCAGTCATGGTCATAGCAGCGTTAATGCTTTCCCGCAATTCGCTCGTAAGTTTGCCTTGCTCCTCAATGGATGCAAGGATCGCCGCACGGCGCTCATCGAGAGTACGCAGGCGGATGAGTTCGTCGGCGATGATACGGATTTGCTCATCATCCAGCGAGCCAGTCAGTTCCTTGCGATATCGGGCAATAAATGGGACCGTGTTGCCATTATCCAGGAGGTTAATGACTGCGGTTACTTGAGAAGATCTGATATTCAGTTGGGAAGCCATTTGTTCAGTATGAGTCATGGGGCGATTCTATCATGCATGAAATCTGGCTTCCTTTTCCAGTGGGTACGCCACGCGCCGGTTGTTATCTCGATTGTACCGGAAGGGACAACGATTCCACCGGCCATGAAGTCTTACCGTTTCTCCTCATCTTGCTAAGCACCCGCTCTGCTTCCGTGCGGAGTTGGCTCGAGGGAATGTGCCACTCGATGTAACCTGCAATGATATTGGAAAAGTTCTCCACGCTCACCAGGGACCCTGTAACGCTGACCTGCAAATGTGTATCGCTCACGCCCGCCTGCTTTGCCGCCTGGCAATATGAAAAGATCTCTACCGCGAGGTCGTCCAGTGCCCAGACAGGATGAGGCTGCACCCCAGCCAGAACCTTGAAATGAACAATCGGCGATTTGGTTAATCCTGTCGTCATCAGACCGGCGCAAATGCTACTATGCAATAAGGCCCCATCAAGACGTGTAACAGCATAGGCTGTATAGTTTCTCATCTCCCTACCTCCTACCCACTTTCGCCACCAGCGAGCGCCATAGATGTAATTTTTACAAGCAACTCTGTAGTCGAGAACGGCTTGGTGAAAACAGCATCAGCTTTCTCTACGAACTGTGGAGCAGCCATATCATCCACTGTTATCACCGCAATTTTGCTCCTGGTCTTCTCACGCAAGATTCGAAAGACCTCCTCCCCGCCCATTCCAGGAAGATGGAGATCCAAAAGAGCCAGATCCGGTTGATAGCCGCTTTCGATTTTCCGAACTGCGGTTTCCCCATCTTTAGCTGGCTCTGTTTCTATATTGGGCAATGCAAGAACCTTCATGAGCACCTCTCGCATATCACTGTTATCTTCGACGATCAGAACCTTCATTCAATCCTCCAATTGGCAGAGTCACGGCAATGTATTTTTACATCACCGTGCTGTTCAACACGATATATCTATGTCAAGGTTGGGCGATCTTCTTTGCGATAGAAAAAATCGAAGTAACTTTAAAGTTAGGCTTGCTCAATATCCCGGTTCGTGAGCCGCTAATCCTCGATGTTGTGTCGCTTATAGACTTCAACCAAGGGCGAGCGCTATAGAAACAGGTAAAAAATGATGAGTACACTGAATACAGAGACCATCCAGCCAATCAAAATTTGAAGCGGAGTGTGATGTTTCAAACGAATCCTTGCCCAGCCAACCAGGAGAGCAAAAATTACCATTGCGAGGCCTAGCCATGGCGTCACCAGGAGGAGAACAGTGGCGCATCCTGCCATGCCTATTGAGTGCAAGCTCAACTTTGTAAAGCGCTGATTGATTGCAAATCCCGTCACAGTAGCGAGAACCGCCGAGATCAAACAGGCAATCAGGATCAATGGGGCTTTCCCCAATACAAGTATTACGAGGAGCAGTACCAAAAGGAAGGCAGCGAGGGTATACAGACTGGAACGCTGCTCCCTCACCGAGATCGAGGCATCGCTAAAACGACCGGATCGGACCCCCGCGTAAATCACAACTAACAGTGGAAGTATCACGATACAGACTGACAAGACCGTCCAGACCAAAGCTTGCCAGAGAGCGCTTCCTTGAGCAACCATCGCGATCACCATCGTAGGTATTACGACAACAAATGGATGAAATGCGTCCGAGATTGCCTTTGCGATATGGTCCAGCTGCTCAGATCGACGATTAATAGATGCCATTTTTGATTCTCTCCCATACAGAGACTTGCTGTTGAACCTGCGCCAGGTTCCTGCCAGCCTTCCTGTATTCACCAACAATCTCCCAAAAATCGCCCGACGAACTTACGGGCTGCAAAGCTTGTTCCACTCGAACAACTTCTCGCAACATATCACCTTCCCACAACGGCGGTTCTTCGTGAAGCGCTCCTTCAGATAGAAGGTCCTCCAACATTGTCTTGCCATCCATAATGGTGATGATGGCACGATAGAGGTGATACTCAGGATTTAAAATGAAACTCCAAAACGAAGGCTCTGTTACTGGAAGGACAACTTCCGGGAATAACCGCAATAATCCTTCTCGTACGTATCGTAGATCCTGGAAGGTCCTCCAACTCTGGATGTTTCTCGAAATCATCACAAGACGCGCATACATTTTGTTGCTCAACAGGAACGAAAAGTACAAAAGAACTGTGGAAATCAGAAATGCCCAGGATAAATCAATCAATCCCTGAGAAGCTAGAGCAGGCCAGAAATAGCCGGCAGCAATGATAATCTTTACAATGAAATAACCACAAACAACAAACGCACTGGCTATAATCAAAATTGACCTGATGCGCATGATTGGTGCCGTTTCGGATGGCAAGTAATTCAGATAGACCCTGGATACTGTAGCGCTAAGCAAAATACCCAACGCGAACGTAATGACCATAAACAAAACTTCCGGAAGACTTTGGGGCACAAAGGAGTTGATATTTGGAAGCCTTGACAGGAAAAGCGAATAAATCACAACCAAGGCGATAATAGTGGCAAATAGTGTTCTCCAGAGCCAGTGGCCTATCACCCGATCCGAAGGCTTGCCAACCGCCTCGATGGCTGCCATTGCACCAAAGGTCATGCCCGTGAGAAGCGAGGAATAAGCGATCAACCTGTCCAGGTTATTAAGGGTGTAAGCGTCAAATAAGTCATTGAACTTCTTAATAAGAAAGACCGTAGTGATGGAGAAAAATACCATCATCAGCCAGACGTGAAGCGCGATTCCGCCGTCCTTTCTAACGCCCTGCCAGTGGATGGTCTTCATCTTGGATATCGTCAAAGCCCATACCAGGATGCAAATGGAAAGTTCAACGGCAAAGATCATGACAACCCCATCGTTTTCAAAAAGTTCGCAAGTTTTTCTTCAGAGGAGAGATCGTGCAAGAGTTGGTCCATGTTGGAATTTTGAATGACGCGCTCTTGAATCAAGGTCGCCAGCGCTTCGGCTTGTGTTTCGCACTCAGTCTGCTGTGGAGATCTTAACCGGGGCAAATCCGCAAAAGGTAAAGAGTCTCTTTCCTCAAAAACCTCAGCGATCTTTTTCCGATTGATACGCAGCGTGGGATGCCCGAGGAGCAGATGAGACAACTCATGAAGTTGAATATGAACCTGGTGAATTACCGGGACATTGTCACGGTAAAAAATATACTCCTTGGGCTCTTCATCGTCTGACATCCAGGCTCCGAACACGGTGGCAGGCATGACCCAGGGGATAGTAATGATCTCCCGCCCTTTCATTTCGCTTATATGAGAAATCAACCCCCGTATGGAGAAAGCTCTAAAATCGTACTGGAGTTCTTTAAGAGCTTTCTCCGCTATTAACTTTGCATTCATCACTAGCAGGCCTCATTGTTTATAAGATGCTTTGTTACCTTTTAGTTTTCAGAATGGAATCGATCATGAGAAGTATGGTTTGTTTTCCCCTATCATCCAGCTCCGACGACCGTAGAGCAATTTGATTGACCAGCACTTCTTGCTTCAGATTCTCGACTATGCTTGTTGCCTTTGCCTCATTGCTTTCGAAAAAATAGCTCAGATCAACCCCGAAAAAGCTTGCAAGGAACTGGACTTCGCGCATGCCCGGGTTGGGCGCCTTGCCTTTGCGTAGCCTCCAAAGGTAAACGCGATTGAGCAATCCCTTGCTGGCCTCGGCAACTTCAGTTTGCGTATATTGGGAACCGTCTAGTTTTCGCTTCTCGGCGAACAGACGATTGAGTTTTATTGCGAAAGTTTCCTTTTTATCTTTCATTTTTTTCTTCCGTAGTCTTTGTGTTACTGGTTTCATCGCAAAACCAGAGCAGGGTTACAATTTGTAACATCATACCAAATAACAATCAGAGAATCAAGGGAAAGCAGGCTTCTTTTTTGCGAATTTCTAGGCGATATGCAGGACGCCTCTGCAAGGTATGTTGGTGAATCTGATGATAAACACAATGGCTTGAGTGTCTGGGGGACTGAAATATCGAAGCACCCTCATAGTCAGATCTCCTCAACATTACGCTCAATGAGATGTGTGCCATCGTCAAGCCAACGATCCGACTCTCTGATATTTACCTGCGAATGTGGCGTTTTGTTCCCAATCAGCAAACGCAGGAGGGTCAAACCAGATCTCTTCTCAGTTCCTACTGTACCGACCCACAATGCTGCGAGTTCATCCTTCTCTCCGGCTAGAAGCGACATCGAAATAATGCCGCGCGCTGCCCGGCTCGCGAGGTTGATCAGGGCGGCAGGCGGCAGACCAGCGAGTTGGTCGTATGAATCCCCCGCGCCACATTGCGGGTCTTCGGCAAGTCGCGCAAGCGCGTAGTTCAGGGGCATGCTGATTCCACGACCGTCCCGGGAGAGGGCGTACAGAAGCCAGGAGACCAGGGCTTGCGCGGAACCTCCGCGGACTGCCTTTTGTGTCTTGGGATGGACCTTGTTCAGATTGAGGAGACGATCCAGAACCCAGGCAGAAGGCAACACCGCCCCCTGCTCCACCGATGGGGACGATTTTTCGCCTGGCTCGTCTGAGGTGGTTAAGGGGGTGGTATTAACAGAGTTAAAGGGGTTCGGTTTTAAGAGCTTAAGAGCTTTAACTATGAAAGTCGCGCCAATAGCTTCTGCAAATCGCGCCATTGCGATACTGAAAATCGCGCCATCGGGGTATGAAAATCGCGCCACTCCGATACTGAAAGTCGCGCCAATGGATTCTGAAAACCGCGCCATTGCGATACTGAAAATCGCGCCACCGGGATTTGTGAGGGCAATTTCAAGAAATACAGAAGGAATTTCCTCGATCAGTACATCGAATACACGCGGCTGTCCACTGAAATCCAGAGCCGGCCCCTCCTTACCGATTTCGTTTACGTACACACGGAGGATAGCATTACTGTACTTTCCGGCTTCCGCATGAGACGGTGGCTGCTTTTCGTTGAGCCATTCCCAAATCGTCTTTGGGCGGGACATTCCCAACCAGCCAGCAACCTCTGCATACCCACCCTTAACTGTTACGCGATTTCTGGTTTCTCCTGTTTCAGAGTTGACATAACACATATCCCGCAGGAGGGTTACCATCCATCCAGGCCCGGCACCCAAGTGGGGCAAGACATGTTCGAGGAAATATTGGGTTATGACGATCAGGTCATTCTGCGGCATGATATGGTTCTGGATCGCGGAAGCCAGGCTGTCAAGAAGCTCATCAGATAATTCTCCTCCGCCAAACAAATCACGCACCAGCTTTCGGACGGTGACAGGCTCAGCCGTTTCGGTTGCAGCCAGGGGAATCAGCTCGGTAAGAGGAGCTTCGGCTGCTGCTCGCAGTGCACGTTCCGGACCGCCGCATTGCTCAGCATGTATGGCAATCCACTTGCTCAGCGAGGCGGCATCCACCGGCGTGAGCGGCAATGTCATAGCCACCGTATAGCGGCGAGGCAACCTTTTCGGTATAGAAGAGGTGCTGTCCCATTCCGGACCGTGATCACTGATGTTTACCAGTCCCTTGAGTTTCTTCCAGGTATTTGGATTTTCGACGCGATTCCAGTAGGTGCGTTCTGTGATGCCTGCCAGTGCAGCGATTTTCTTTCCAGGAATGCGGTTGGTTGCTTTCCCTGTACGTGACCCCGCCTTGTAAACTGCCTGAAAGAACGCGATGTACATCCAGGCAAGCTCTGGACCCAGCCACCTCAACCAACGGCGGAAGTATCCCAGAACATACACGGCACAGCGCGGTCTTACGATTTGCTCATACAGAGAGTCATAATCCAATGCTGTCAGTTCCTGGACATCTTTCTCTTCTTCTGTCCTGGGTTCAGGATTATCATTGGAAATATCAACGCTTGATGGTTCTTCGCCCTCGATCTGACTCCTGCTATCAGCAACCACAAAATTGACTGTCACACTCGCGTTCATAATTCCGATGAGCAAGCGACTGACTGTGCTGGCAAGGCGGCTCTCCAGCCAATCACGAGCGTACGCATTGCGGACGCCGATCGTCAACGTTCCATCAACATAGGATATGGGTTTGGTATCACGCACCCAGGTATCAAAAGAGGCGCGCGGCATTTCCATTTGGAGTTGCCCAAGCACGGATTGCCAGGCCTGTTCTGCGTTCATGTGTCATCCTCGCGCATGTGCAGATTCTGTGCAAATCCTTCTTCTATGTTTGTCGAAATGATTGCAATGATCATTATTTCTTTGCTCCATCACGGGCACGGAAATGCCCGAAAACATTATGTGTAGTACATTTCTCGAATCTTCACAGGAAGCCCTGTAGTGAACGATTTTTTTGGGGCATACTACAGGTCAAAATGTGCTGAACAGGCGTCTCAAAATCGTTCCTGGCGAGTCTGCCTGAACGGTCTCCTGAACGACATCTGAACGTTCTCTGAACGCTCCCTGAACGACATCTGAACGGTGTCGTTCAGGGGACTTTGGGTCTCCCAAAAATTCGTTGGGTTTTCCGAGAAAACGGCAAGTTCGTTTTTGGGCTACCATGTCGCACTCACTTTTTGAGCCACAACAACAGTCTCTTCTTTCAATCTCAAATGTCCCTTTTTGTGAGCAGTGATGGCGTAGCTCAGCAGGAATACAACGATCTCACCAACAGCGATCGACTGATCTGCGAGTGCCTTGATCTGTCTGTCCATATCCCTGCCCCACCGGAAGCCCAGATAGAACTCTTTTATCTTCTGTTTCTTGCCAGGCATTACAGGTGGATGAATTTTTTGGGGCCATCCCTCTGATGATTCTTCCCATGTCACTGTCATTTTGCGGCCTCTAGGATTTGGCTGTGCCATGATCCTCAACTTTCCCTGACGGACATGCGTTAGGGAATAACTTACGAACGCGATGGCAACACTAGTAATGGTGGTCATGTGCTGCTGCGACAGGGCGAGAATCACTGCACGGATATCCTTTGCCTGCTCCTCAAAAGGCGCGGGGATATAGTACGAGATGACAGGGTGGGTCTGATCCCAGGTTCGGTTATCACGCTTCTTTTCCTGAGCGCGCGGAATGATTGAAATTGGTTGTTGAGGAGTCTGACGAAGATGATCAAACGCATTTCGGCGGGTCATTTTTTCTCCTCTCCTACGATCTCTTGATCACAATACGACCGAGTTCCTCATATTCCTGCGAGGCGCGACTGGCGGGAGCTGTTTCGAAGATGGTTTTGCCTTCCGCTGCGCACTCACGCAAGACTGTCGCGCGGTGAACTGGAGACAGAACACTATCGCCAAAACCCTCTCGAAGATCGCCCAGCGACTTGCTGCTTTCCGTGGTGTGCTCGTCATAGAATGTGGGCAGTATCCCAAGCAGTTCTCCGTCCCAGCTTGAATTATTTCGGAGCGTGGTCAGCAACTCAATCATTTGCGCGAGTCCATCCATGGAAAGGAACTCCGTAGCGGTCGGGATGAGGAGTAGATTGGCAGCAAAGATCGCGCGCTCCTGAATGCCGCCAACAGAGGGAGCGGTATCGAAGATAATGAAGTCATACTCCTTCGATAGTGGTCTACAGATCTGATAGATACAATCGATCGGGCGGTTCTCCGCATTGATGACAATCTGTGCCGTGGCTGTCGTGCGGTCTCCGGGGATCAGATCGAGCCCCTGGCGGCTGGTATCCCGGATCCACTGATGAATGTCGGAACGGGTATTGACGAGCGCATTGAACACGCCGGGCTCCGGGTTGACTGCCAGTGATACGGCACATTGTCCCTGTGGATCAAAGTCGATCAGCAGAATCCGGCGGTCTCTGAGAGCGAGTGCATGAGAAATCGAAACAGCGGTTGTGGTCTTGCCTACTCCGCCTTTTTGATTGGCAATAACGATAATTTTTGCAGGCATGGTTATTCTCCAGTGTGATATTTGATATGTCGATGCCGGAATCGCCCTATGGGGCGCTGCCTGATGTCCGGCAACTTCTATTCAGGCTTCTGTGATACTCGCAATTTCAATGGCTGGATAATTCTTCTTCATCCAGACACGTACATCGCCTTCTGTTTCACATTTGGCGGTTGCAGTGAGGAAAACGTGCTCTCCCTTTGTTCCGTGGATATCCCAAAATCTGTATTTCATTGTTCCGCCTCACACAGGTAACTGGCATTGACCCACCCCTCGATCGGGTGAGACAACTTGACCCACAGTCTTTTTTGTATTTCCTTTTGCTCCCCGCTGAGGATGACAGACTCGCCATCAGTAAGATAGCCACGCACTTCGCTTTGATCCCCTGGATCAAAACGGACATGAAGTTTTCCATTGGGGATGTTTGTGCAAATCACAGCCTTTGTAGGTGCGGCGACTGTGAATGTTGGAGAGGCAGACGGGGAGGCAGACGCGGGCGATGCTGGCATGGACTTGCATGAAGGAGTGGATGTCTCCGATCCGGGCACATATGCCTGTGGATCAAAGCCCGTGCAACCGGTCAGGCAAGAAATGACGAATAGTACGAGTACGGAGCGCGTGATCATAGTTCGCCCTTACCTTTCCTTGTCACCTTCAGCCTTTTTGTGTTCGTCATCTTCATTCGTTTCCATCAAGCTATCCAGAGTTGTGTTGCCTTCGTTATCTTCGCCAAACAGTGCGCCTTCGATGAGTGCCAGGGCAATAGGCTGCCCATTCAGTTCTGCATTCAATGTTCGTACGCCGGACGAGCGATTCAATGTTCCCAGCGACCCGAGGACCATCGCCAGCGCCTCATTGGAATTGGGGAGGCGTCTGGCCCCTCGCCGCTGGACCTGGATCGGGTTGGGCAATTTGATCTGCCTTACCGTCTCCAGGTTCAGGGCGAGGGTTTTATTCGCCGACCGGCTTATTGAGGGTCCTGATTCGGATGCCCTCCGTTGTTTTTCACAGCTTCCGGCGATGCGGGCTCCAGTATGGGAGGAATTGACAACGCATCATCGCCAGTTTCATTTTTCGGCGTGAACTTGTTTTTTAGCTCTTTGAGCTTGTCAGCGATGCCATGCTGCGGAGTTTCTGAGGCAGGAGTGAGGCCGGGGAACGATAGACCTGCACCCGTCATCAAATTGCCGAGCTGGCCACCTGCGGCTTTGTTCAGGCGCGCCATCATCTGCGCCTCGATCTCCGACATCGCAATGTTCTGTTCGGCGATCTCGGCAAAAGCGACGAGAAAGCTTGCACGCTTGGTCGTGTAATCCTGCGCCTGCTCGAGCTGCATGTTCATACGGCGCAGCTGCAGATTACCTTTCTCCTTCTGTTTGCCAAGTTCCTCATCCTGTGAACGCTCCGCGCGGCGCTTGCGGGTGGAAGGAGAATTCATATGGTAGATGAAACCAGCCAACACGTTCAAGCCAATGATGACCGGAATGCCATACCATGCCAGCGATCGCATGACAGGGGGCAGGGCGCCATCATTGCCGTACGCCAGTGTGTCCACAATGCTGGTGAGGAACACACCGATTAGATCGATCACGAACAAGCTCATGCTTGTCCAGTTCTGAAAGCGGGTGGTGGAGCCGAACATCCACACCAGTGACCAGGCCACCATGCCGATATCCAGACCCCACAAGCCCACAATGGCAAGGATCTGGAAACCATCTGCGACGGACCCAGACAGAAAATGCCAGGAGCGGTAGCCGGTGTAGATCAACAGCACCAGGTCAAGCACGACCACGATCAGGTCGCCAAGGTTGAAACCGCCGTGATCCTCGTCCGCGGCATCGGCTGCCGCAGGGAATATTTTTGCAAACATCGCGTCGATGTTGCTTTTAAAATTTGCATTCATGTGAATTACCTCCGAGTGTTATGCTAAAATGGAGGTGCAGACTAGCGTCTGCGCGGGCGTTGTGTAGGCTGAAAAGTCTCATAGCGCCCGTCTTCTTTCTGCACCTCAAACTTTGGTACAACCGATTTTTGAACTGCTATTCAATTGGCGCATTTCAATCTGTCTGTACACCTCCTTCCCTTTGCGCAAGCCAATAGTCGTGCAGGATTTTCCCAATCAGCTCGGACAGGTTCACGCATTCCTCCAGCGTGACCTTGTTTTTCGCTAGCCAGTCCACATGGAAAGGATCGAGTTGAACATCAAAAGCATCTGCTGCCTTCTCGAGCAGCTCCAACATGCGAGGGGAGACGGGCATATTCATCGTTGGCTACCTCTGTCGATGGGTTACAACAAACTCTGCTGGTTTCCGTCAGTAAAGATCTGAGGGAGCTTTGCACCTGGCTTGAGATGTTGATACCGTTGGGCAAGATAGTTGACTGCTTCTGCCATCTGGCTTGCAGGCAATAACGAGTACACAGGGAGCTGAAATTGCCGCTTGAAGTCATTTTGCGCGAGCGCATGGCACTGGGTCTTGGGCATCTTTCCGCCTTTGCTTTCATAGAGAGCCTCACCCACGAATTCGATCATTGTTTTGATCTGCCATTGCTGGCGGACATTGATGATCGCTTCCGAGCTCATCCGTGCTTCGATAGCAGTCATGCGGCCTTCCAGCTGATCGAGCCGTTTGGCGACACCACGGATGCGATCCATGGCTTGCCCAAGTTCCACACGTTCCGATCTCTCGTACGCATCCATTTCAGCCAACACCTCAGGCGGCATGAGATCCGATCGGTATACCTGCCAGGCAGTTTCCGCAAACGAACGCTTGAAACGCACTACCGTTTCGTGGATTTCAGGCTTTACTCGTTTGGCATCAATGGTCCCTAACCAGTACGGCAAAGCACGAATGTTCAGGAAGGCAACATCCCTTCTGCGGATCGTGTTCTGGTAAACCGTGTCAGCCTTCATCACAACCAGCTTGTCGGAAATGGCTTCATCGTTATTGATGCGTTGCCGTTGACCTTCAGTATCCAAGCCCATGCCTTCACACACATCAGCGAGCCGAATGTAGAACTGCCGGTCATTGGCAAGGTGTGCAACATATAGAGCCCCGTAAAACTCAAAGGGGAAATCCTGAATAAGTTCTCGTTCAAATGTTTGGTTTGGCATTCGATTTTTTCCTGTTTTCTAGAGATAAACCTGTGTCATCAAGGTCTATCTTTTGTAGTGGTAAATTCACGCGCCGCGAAGCGTCTTGCCCGAATGACCAGCCCCCAGCGCAGATTGATGTAGAGCAGCAGGACAGCACAAAGTGCTGCCGGAAGTACCTGGATGACGAGCGTCCCATATTGCCACCTGGTCAAAAGCATCGAGCCTTTCCAGACTAGAAAGCCGATTACGCCCCAGAGCGCCATCGCGCCCCATAGATGCCCTTGCTGCCCCCGATAGAACAGCCAGACGACCAGAGCAACGGACAAGATTGCTGGAACCGATGTCAGCGCAATGAGGGGCAGGACGGGTGTGAAGGCGCTATACAGATTGCTCACTGTCAGCCAAGCCAGGAACGTGCCAGCTAACCAGCCCATCAATGCCAATGCTCGCAATAGCCAGGGCAGGACGATCAAAAATGTTGCAACAAGGCCAAGAATCATTACTGTGAGGAATTCGATCAATGACCGTAATAGTCGCTGAATGAGACGTTTCAGAGTGGTAATACTATTTGCGAACATCAGTTTGCCGCCTTTGAGCTTTCAGCAGTTCAAGCTGTGAATTTGGAATTTGAACGCATCCCCAAAAAGGGACAACCTCCATTTTCAGTATGTAAATGAGGCGTACTTGATCTTGTGACCAGATATATTCTGTTACTTTCCTACGCGCTTCCAGCATGCCTTCCATAGTTATCCAAATGCTCAATGTCTCGGGCAACGTAACCAGGTTTTCATCGCTTTGAAAGACCGAAAGATCGGCTTTCTTCAGCCTTTTTACATAAGCTCTGGTGAATTGCTCGACAGACATGTCTTCAGCGCCAAGGAACATCGCCTCGCGGTAGAGTATGGGAAATATCCTCTTGGTTTTGACTAACAGGCCGTCAATTTCATAGTTACCCATGTTGCCCATCACCTGTCTAAGGTATATTTTTTAAGAAATTTATCAAAATCCTCCTTGGTGACGCGAGTGACATGCCCTAATCGAAATGCACGCAGTTCCCCAGATCGTACCCACCGAATAATGGTCCTCTCTGAGACCTTCAGCTGCTTCGCCATTTCTTGTAGGGAAAGATACTGAGGCTTCGACTCTTCTTTTGTTGTTGGCATAGTGCATCTCCTGGTTTAAATGAAAATTCGCAAGCCACAAGAATCGCATGGCTTGCGAATAGATATCGTGAAGAGAGTGTCTAGAGCCTAGTGGTCACTCCCGCCCTCTCCGCTACTAGACAACATTCTCAAGCCATGGGATTTTGTATTGTTTACCCACATCGACACCCAGAGATGTTTACCTAC
>JAFGCG010000056.1 GCA_016932715.1 Anaerolineales bacterium | reverse complement strand
TGGAGCAACGGCAAGTTCGAGAACTTCAACACGCCCGATCCCTCCTATCATGGCCTCGTGTATTCCACGCTGGCAGCCGCCGGTTTGCCCCCTTTCGCGATCAAAGCCCGAGTCCAGGTCCTGCGCGACATCGGCGCCTGCCAGGCGCCCTTCAACAGCTGGCAGACGCTGCAAGGGCTCGAGACATTGAGCCTGCGCATGGAGCGTCACGTGCAGAATACACAGGCTGTTGCCGAATGCCTCGAAGGTCATCCGAAGGTCAGTTGGGTGCTCTACCCGGGCCTGAAGAGTCACACGGATCACGAACGCGCCAGGAAGTACCTGCCGAAAGGCGCGGGCGCCATCCTTGGGTTTGGGATCAGAGGCGGCGTGGAAGCAGGCAGGAAGTTCATCGAAAGCCTGCAGCTGTTCAGCCACCTTGCCAACGTGGGCGACGCGAAGAGTCTTGCCATCCATCCCGCCACCACGACACACAGCCAGCTGAGCTCCGAGGATCAGCTGGCCGCAGGCGTCAGCCCCGATTTCGTTCGCCTGTCCATTGGTCTCGAAGATATCGATGACATTCTTTGGGATCTGAACCAGGCGCTCAGCTAAGAAAGGATGAAGGATGAATTAGGAAGGATTAAAGGTGTTGTTTACAACTTCATCCTTCATCCTTCTGCCTTCATCCTTTAGAAAAGCCATGCCCGTAAAAATTCCTGCCACACTGCCTGCCCGCGTGACCCTCGAAAAAGAGAACATCTTCGTCATGGACGAAGATCGCGCCATCCACCAGGATATCCGTCCGCTGCGGGTTGCGATCCTCAACCTGATGCCCACCAAGATCGCGACCGAGACGCAGCTCCTGCGACTGCTCTCCAACTCCGCACTTCAGGTCGAAGTCACACTGCTTCACACCGCCACACACGAATCGAAGAACGTCGACCCGGAGCACCTGCTCAATCACTATTTTACGTTCAATGATGTCCGCAGCGAAAAATTCGACGGCCTGATCATCACGGGCGCGCCGGTGGAGCAAATGCCGTTCGAAGACGTCGAATATTGGGATGAGCTGACTGACATCATGGATTGGTCGGAAACGAACGTCGAGTCGACGCTGCACATCTGCTGGGGAGCGCAGGCTGCGCTTCATCATCGCTATGGCATTCCAAAATATGATCTGCCTCGCAAGATGTTCGGCGTCTTCGAGCACCGCCTCCTCTCGTCCGCCGTTGGCGCCGTTCCCCTGCTGCGCGGCTTCGACGACATTTTCCTCGCCCCGCACTCACGCCACACCGAGATCCGCCGCGCCGACGTGGAGAAGGTCAGCGACCTGAACATCCTGGCAGAATCCGATGAGGCGGGCCTGTATCTCCTCGGCACCAAGGACGGGCGGCACATCTTCGCGACGGGTCACTCGGAATACGATCCGCTCACATTGAAATCAGAATACGACCGTGATGTGAACAAGGGCTTACCCATCCATATCCCCAAAAACTATTATCCCAACGATGACCCCACACAGACTCCCACCGTGCGCTGGCGCGGGCATTCGAATCTATTGTTCTCCAACTGGCTGAATTACTATGTGTATCAGGTCACGCCATATGATGTGAATGAGATTCCTAAATAAGTCACGCGATCAGCGCGACCTACTCTCACAATTCACCCACACCACCATCTGTGACTCACCGCGATTTGCCCACAGTAAATAGGGGATAAATGTCAGAGGCTTGCCGGCCGTTGTTTTGCCGTGAATGGCAACACATCCGCCAAGCAGGTCAGGGAGATACTCATCACGCAAAGAGGTGGGATCAAGCTGGGCAGTGAAAATATCCGCATCAGGATTATCCACGCTTTCGAGACAATAGACCAGCGGTCCGCGGGTCATGGTAACTTTATCGGCATGGCCCCTGACTTTGGGGCGAGCGCGGCGCAGTTTGATTTTCATATCGAAATTAATTTCCAGAATATCGCCAGGAGACCAAGTCCTATCCACAAAACTAAACCAGCCAAGGCGAGGGTCGTACCCGGAAGCCGTTCCCTGCTGTTTATACTTATATTCAAGTGAAGTATATAATCCCAGGTTCTTGATGCTATGTCCAAAGTGCTCTTCCGAGTTCCCCGCCATCTGCTCTCCGGCAGGCTCGTGCATTTGTATCCTCCCCGTCGGATCCCAGGATGGAATTCGGACATGAAGTTTGAATTTTCGCTTTTCCTGCGGGTCGATCTGAATCAGGACTTTCCCATTCCACGGTAACCCAGACTCGATTTTGATCTTCACAGGCACACCGACATCGACCGTCGTTTCACTGCCGATGTATTGGTGAATCCATATGTTGTCTGCTCGAAAAGAATAGATATATTTTCCCAAATCCGCAAAGGTCCGGGAAAGATTCGATGGGCAACAGGGAACAATGTACCATTCCCTGCGTATCACGCCGCCATGTACTTCCAGCGGGTTGTTGTAAAGATAGGTATCACCATTCTGCCCCATTCCCACGGCAGCGGCGTTGTAAAGCTGCCATTCGAGTAAGTCGCTGTAGCGCGCATCCCTGGTGAGGAGCGCCATCTCCCAATTCCAGAAGAGACTGGCAAGCGCAGCGCAGGTTTCGGCGTAGGCATATTCGGGATCGAGTTCGTAGTCCCGGCCGAAGCCTTCCAGACCGGGGACAGCGCCTAAGCCGCCTGTGACGTACATGCGCCGCGTGACCATCCGCTCCCAGGCTTGTTCCAGGGTAGATAAAAGAGTCGTGTCGGGTTTCGCGCGCAGGAGCATGGCAATTGAAGTCTCCAAATACCCAAAGCGGACGCTGTGACCGACAGGCACGGTCTGCCTGCGAACAGGTTTGTGCTGCTGGAAATAGAATCCGGGAAGGGCGTTGAGATACCAGCGTATAGTGCTGAAACGCGGCTTCCTGGCATAGTTCCCGCCAGGCAAACGAAAGGAGGCATGTTCAGGATGCTCTGCAATGTACGCTTTCCGAAGTTCATTCACATGCGCTTTCCGTTTGTTGTAGCTGTTGAACTCACGCCAGAGATGCAAAGGGAAAAATGGGATGCGGCCGCGCCGTTCCAGGAACCGACGCGCGAGCTCAAGGTATTCTTCCTTCCCGGTGACGCGATATAAACGCGCCAGGGCAAGTTCGACCTCTTCATGACCGGAGGTTTTGTCATTCGAGGCGTTGAGGAAGTCGCGCAGAAGCAGATCCGCGGCTTTGATACAGATATCGAGCAGGTCCCTGCGGCCGGTGGCTTCATAGTGCGAGACACCCGCTTCGATCAGATGCCCATGACAATAGAGCTCGTGCTCTATTTGCAGGTTGACCCAGCGCTGACCCGGGAAATGAATTTGATTATAGGTAAAGATATAACCATCCGGCATCTGGGCGCGCCGCAAAAGGGCGATCAACGAATCCATAAGGGCGCCAAGCTTCGGGTCCGCGTGCAGCGCGTAGATGCGGGAGGCGGCATCCAGCCATTTGTAGGCATCCGAGTCCGAAAAGTAAAACCCTTCACGGAATCCATCCTTTTCCCCGGCGGCGATCCGGAAGTTATCAATACAGCGCGTGGCTTCGAGTTGCTCCCATTGATGGAAGATCGCTTTTTCTGCATTGACGGCCAGACGCGGCGACCAGAACGGATCGGCGATGTTCACCTGGCGGGCAGTAAGTTCCTGCATGGCAGCCTCCGGTTGAATTATAGAGCATAACGGATGGCGAACCAGGGCAGAGCAGGCTTAACAGCCTGCTCTATCTCTTTATTACAAATGACAGATGGCGCGGGAGGAGGAAATCTGTATTTCATATGTTGTAATAGACGAGCGGAATATGAACTTCAATTGAAGCCTGCCCTGTGGCTAACCGGCGCTGCCGTATCAAAAATAAATCGGAGGTTTGATGCCCGTGGACCGCACATTGGGGAAACTTTCCATTTTCTAAAACGTACAGAATTACAGGTATATTGGACTGTGAAAGGAATGAAACTCATGAAACGCCTGAAACCTGGTGTCGCGTTGTTATTAATCGCTCCTTTGCTCGGCGAGTTGGTATCAGGGCATCAAACACTGCTCGAGTTCATAAATCCGGTGAATTTCATAGTCACGGCCCTGCCATATGGTTTCGGCGCCGTCATTTGCCGGGAACTGAGGATACGGTGGGGTAAAGGCTGGTTTAGCCTGGTATTGTTGGGAATCGCGTTTGGTCTCTACGAAGAAGCCATTGTTGCGCGCTCGTTTTGGGACCCTCACTGGTCTGAATTGGGGGCATTAGGTAATTACACCTACTGGCAAGGGGTCTCATGGACGTATGCCGAGGTTTTGATCCATTTCCATCTGACGATCAGCATTATCAGCAGTGTAGTGCTGACGGAAATCATCTATTTCGACCAGCGACAAAAACAATGGGTGAATAACCGGGGACTCGTCGCCTGTTTTGCAGGGTTAGCCCTCTGGATGCCGGTCCTGATGGTATTAAATCCGTTTATGCCGCCTCTGAGTGGCTTCATAATCGCCTGGATAACAATTGCAGGATTGGTGTATGCAGCCTGGCGGCTTCCAGCTTGGATTTTTCCACGACGCCCGGGCAGATCGATCCATCCATTTTGGTACGGAGTCACAGGGGCTGTGAACATGACGGTCGTTTTTATGACCGTCTTTATACTCTCGGAGATCAATCCATCATGGTTGCCTGGGTGGCCGGTCATGTTTGCATTCGTAGCCATCCTGGATGCACTTGCCTTCTGGCTGCTCATGCATTGGTCTGGCAATGGCACCGATTGGGATGATCGTCATAGATTGGCATTAATAATTGGTATGTTAGCTTTCTTCATCGTCTTTATTGGGCTAACGGATCTCTCCAATGGTTTTAGCGGGTCGAGTATCGTTGCTGTTGCAGCTGCCTGGTTGCTGTGGAAACTATGGATCCGTACTCGAGCACGACATACGTCCATAGGGAATCATCCGAAGGACGTCCAGGAGACGTCCGCTTCTTGACAACAGGTCATCACCTGAGACGATCGGTCAACGCCTATACACATTGAGGCATAGCATGGATAAATGTCTGGAAATGGAAGTCGAAGGGCATCGGCTGGCAGCCATTTTGACGCATTACTAAAACTACCCCTTCAACATCTCATCGTGACTCTCCCCTTCCTCCTCGGGCTTCACGAGCGGAGGCATTTCAAGGATCGAGTTCAAGCCAAAGTGCTGTAAAAATTCCGGAGTGGTGGAATACAGGAACGGCCGACCGGGTCCATCGGAGCGGCCCGATTCCAGGATCAGGCCCTTGTTCAACAGGCTCTTCAGCATGCTGTCGCTATTGACGCCGCGGATGGCGTCGATCTGCGGGCGCGTGACCGGCTGTTGATACGCGATGATCGCCAGGGTTTCGAGGGCGGCGCGGCTGAGATGGGTGGTCGCTTCGAGGCCCAGAAAACGCTCGATCAACTCGGCGAGCTGCGGCGCGGTCGTCAATTGGCAGCGCCCCGCGTGTCGCTGCAGACGCAAGCCGCGGGTCGCGAGAGCGGCATCCAGTTCGTGAAGTCCACGCTCGACCACCGAGGGGGCTACATCCAGCGCTTCTGCCAGTTGCGCGGTCGCGACCGGTTCCGCCGCGACGAACAACAACGCCTCCAATTTTACGGAGAGTGGCATTTCAATTTCGTGATTTTCCGGCGGGAGAGGTGGAGAGTCGCTCATGCTATAATTGCTCCGCTTAACGATTTACGATTGAGGATTGACGATTTACGATTATCGATTTACGAATTAGACAGTACGAAATACGGATGACAACTCATGTACAAAAAAAAGCTTGCTTTACCAATTTTTCTACTCATGCTCGTGCTCACCTCGCTGGCGTGTACTATTTTCGTCGGTGGACCTGATTACTCCAGCCTTCCGCCGATCCCTGTTTCCGCGGAGGCGGCGGAAAGCATCAAAGAGGAACTCAAACGAGCGTTCGAAGCAGGTGCACAGACCGGTGTGGTTACGATAAACCTGACCGAACCACAGATCACATCCTACCTGGCTGCCCGCATGCGGACCGACCCGAGCCTGCAGCAGGAAGACAAAAAGCCGTTGATCACGGACCCGCAGGTCTATTTGCGCGATGGACAGATGCAGATCTATGGCAAGACCCAGCAAGGCATTTTTGCTGCGAACATCGGCATCATTGTGCAGGTCGGGGTGGATGCCGACGGTCAACCGCTGATCGAGATCCTATCCGCCGACTTCGGCCCCTTTCCTGCCCCGGAGGGACTAAAGGATGCCATTACCGCCATGGTCAAAGAAGCCTACACCGGTTCACTGGGTCCGGTCGCAACCGGCTTGCGGATCGAAAGCATTTCCATCGCGAATGGCATAATGACCATTACCGGTCGCGTCAGATAGCGCACGGATTATACATCGGATTATTTGCGCTGAGCGGATACAGAGCAAAGCGCATTGAAGACTATGCAACGCCTCCATCTCAGCCGATTCCCTTCGACCCCGCTCAGGGCAAGCCTGCTCACCGCTTTCCTGGCAGTATCCCTGCTGGTCAGTTGCCGTTCCCCCCAGGTAACGAGCGCGGACATTACCATCAGCATCACGGCTGACGGCGCGACGCGCAGCCTCACCGTCCCGGCTGGCAGCACGGTGACACAGGCACTTCAGTCGGCCGGCATCACGGTTGGGACGTCAGACCGCCTCGAGCCGCCTCCCTATACGGTCCTTGGCGATGGCAACTCCATTACCTTGATCCGCGTCAAAGAGGTGTTCGAGACCGAGGAAAAGATCATCCCATTCGAGAGACAGGTCATCCGCAACGAGTCCCTGCCGGAAGGGGAAACGCGACTGGTGCAGGCCGGCGTCAACGGGAAAGAGGAGTTGACCTATCGGCGCGTGCTGGAAGACAATGTCGAGATCAGCAAGAGTGTTGTGAAATCGGTGATCCACCAGGAGGCAGTCCCGGAGATCATGATGGTCGGCGCGCAATCTTCCTTCGCGCCCCTGCCCATCCCCGGTAAACTGGCGTACCTGGCTGGAGGCAATGCCTGGCTCATCGATACGTCGACGGCGAACCGCACCGCGCTGGTCACCACCGGCGACCTCGATGGGCGGATCTTCAATCTTGCGCCCAATGGAAGATATCTGATCTTCACGCGCAAATCAACGAAACCGGCCGACAAAGAGATCAATACCCTGTGGGCGGTACGGGCGGAACCTGGCAGCAAGCCCTTCAGCACAGGCATCGTGAACGTCGTCCATTTTGCCGATTGGATCCCGGGCACGAACTCGATTGCATTTTCCACGGTCGAACCGCGCGCGACCGCGCCGGGCTGGCAGGCGAATAATGACCTGAACCGCTATAGCATTACCACCGGCGAAAAAAGGAAGATCCTGGACGCCAGCAGCGGAGGCGTATACGGCTGGTGGGGTATGACCTTTGCCTTCTCCCCGGAGGGACGTCTTGCCTATGCGCGTCCGGACGGGATCGGTTTGGTGGACCTGGATGGAAAATACCTCAAGCCGCTGCTGGACATCACGCCGCTCAACACCCACAGCGACTGGGCCTGGCTGCCCTCCCTGGCCTGGGGCGCAGATGGAAAGACTCTTTACTTTATTTCACATGCACCGCCGCCGAGCCTGGTCAGCGAGGAAGACTCGCCGTTCTTTGACATCAGTGCCACCTCATTCGAGAACAACGCCACCGTGCAGATCGCCCAGCAGACTGGCATGTTCGCCTATCCATCTGTCTCCTCGCTGCAATCGAGTTCGCGGGAACGGCAATATCAGGTCGCGTATTTGCAGGCGATCTTTCCCTCACAGAGTGAAACCAGCCGCTATCGCCTCGTCGTCATGGATCGAGACGGATCGAACCGCCGGACCCTTTTCCCGGCGAGCGACGCGCCGGGCCTCGAGCCGCAGACCCCGGCCTGGGCTCCGGATCCCATCGAGGGGCAGTCCGGCGACTTCATCGCCATCGTCTATCAGGGGAATCTCTGGCTGGTGGATAGCGGGAACGGCGAGGCGTATCAGGTGACCGGCGACGGCCTCGTCACGAACATCGATTGGGAATGAATATCCTCGCGCCGAGCCATCGCGCTGAGCGGAGTGGCGCCAAAGCGCCACGAAGTCGAAGCGCGTTCCGCGCGAATAAAAAGAGGAAATCAAATGCGTATTTTGATCACCGGAGCCGCGGGATTCCTTGGCTCGCACTTATGTGACCGCCTGCTTGCCGAGGGACATGAGGTCATCGGCCTGGACAATTTCGTCACAGGCAATCGCGAAAACATTGCTCACCTGCTGGGAAATGAGAAATTCTCCTTTCGCAAGCATGATGTGTCCAATTACATCTTCATCGCCGGCAAGGTGGAGGCTGTCCTACACTTTGCTTCGCCAGCCAGCCCAAATCCTCAATCACCATCCGGATATTTCAATCTGCCCATCCAAACCATGAAGGCCGGCGCGCTCGGGACACACAATTGTCTCGGCCTGGCGCGCAGCAACAGGGCGCGTTTCCTGCTGGCTTCCACCAGCGAAATCTACGGCGACCCGCTGGTCCACCCGCAGACGGAAAGCTATGCAGGCAATGTGGACCCGGTGGGACCGCGCGCGGTGTACGATGAGGCAAAACGTTTTGCCGAATCGCTGACCATGGCTTATCACCGCGCTCATGACGTCGCCACGCGTATCGTGCGGATCTTCAATACCTACGGTCCCCGCATGGACCTGGAGGACGGCCGCGCCCTGCCCAACCTGCTGAAACAGGCTTTGCTGGGCCAGCCGCTCACTGTCTATGGCGACGGCAGCCAGACGCGTTCGTTCTGCTATGTGGACGATTTGGTCACCGGCATTATTAAATTACTCCATTCCAATGAGCATCTCCCGGTCAATATCGGAAACCAAACAGAAATGTCGATCCTGCAATTTGCCGAGACCATCAACCAGATTGTAGGCAACCAGGGGGGTATCACATTCGTCAAAGACGCTCGCAGCGTCCGCGACCCGCAGCAGCGCCAGCCCGACATCACGCGCGCCCGTCAGATCCTTGGCTGGGAGCCAGAGATCTCTCTGGCAGAGGGCATTCGCAAGACGATTCCATATTTCAAGCAAAAACTGGGAATTCCATGATCCTGACCGAAAACAAAGAACGAGTCCGGTTTTTGAAGTTTGCAGTGGTCGGCGCAATTGGCTCGGCAGTCGATATCCTGATCATGAATCTCCTTACGCACATCTTCAATATGCGTCTGGTCTATGCCGGAACGATCTCATTGATTTGCGCGATCCTGAGTAATTTCCTGCTGAATCGATTTTGGACGTACCCCGATTCGCGTTCACGTCACTTTCTGCACCAGTTGAGCATGTTCTTTCTGGTCAACCTGATCGGCATCGCTTTTCGCATCCCGATCCTGCACTTCGTCGAACCTCCCATGGCACGTGCGTTCGAAGGCCTGGTCCATTTATCGCAAGCCTCTGCCGAAATCCTCGCCAAAAACGCGACCCTGGGGCTTGCCATCGGAATTGTAATGATCTGGAACTTTTTCATTAACCGCTATTGGACGTATAATGATATAGATTGAACGCGCCGAACGGGCACGGACCCTGACTGGCGAAGCCATGTCGTAGGGGAGGTGGACGTCAAAGCGCAAAACAACAGAGGCATATCTATGTCAGGACATCGTATCATTCCAATCTACAACTCACGTGGTGAAGCAGAAGCATTTTTGGTTTTTCCTTATCTTTTCAATCGCAGCGGGGAATGGGTCGGCTGGGTCACCCCTCAGCGGGAAGTCTATTCGGTGCTTGGAAACTACGTCGGATCGCTGACGAACGACCCGCGCATCATCCGCCCGCGGGTGGATGATGCGGCCCGGCCACGCCTGAAGGTGTCACCGCCTCCCGGGCGTCTGACTACGCCGGCAACCATCCCACTGGCGCCCATGATGAGCGATCTCACCCACAGCTTTGTGGACGTCCTGCTCGAGGAACCGGAGCGACTGCACACCATGGATAGCGGCGAACTGCGCGAAGACATGGATTAATTCAGACTTGCGGAGGCTGGGCTGCAGGCAAAAGCAATTGGAGAAACCTTCGCAAGGCTCCTGCTGAGATGGTAAACTCATGGCAGGATATCCTGCTATGACAGAACCCCTTGCCCCCAAACCCATCAGCGCCTCGCGCATCACCATTTCGCAATTGATGCACCCCGAACATGCCAACCTGCTCGGCAATGTCCATGGCGGCTGGATCATGAAGCTGGTGGACGAAGCCGGCGCGCTGGCTTCCATGCGCCACGCGCAACGCAAAGCCGTGACCGTTGCCATTGATTCGATGAGCTTCCGTCAGCCAATCAAAATTGGCGACCTGGTGATCCTCAACGCCGAAGTGACATATACCGGACAGACCTCCATGGAAGTAACCGTAGAGGTGCTGGCGGAAAATCCCATTACCGGCGAGCAGACCCACACCAACACCGCGTACCTTGTCTATGTGGCGCTGGACGAGGAGGGCAGGCCCACGTCCGTCCCGGCGCTGCTGGCTGAGACGGAAGAAGACAGGCAGACGATGCAGCGCGCACAGGAGCGCCAGCAGCGAAGATTGAAACATAAATAGTACAAGGATGTCGTTGCGAGGAGGAGCGTAGCGACGACGAAGCAATCTCCTCGTAATTGGGAGATTGCTTCGGTCGTGGCGCCTCCAGCGCCACTTCCTCGCAACGACATATAACACCATGACCGAACCCGAACCCACCCAGCCTGAAGAAACGTCCGAACCGAAAGAACGCCTCGCGCACTCGTTCCGCAATCTGCGCGAACTGGTGGACTTTGTCGCGGGAAAGTCGCTGCCACCGCTCACACCGGAGGAAGGCCTCCTCACGGAGGCATTACCCTTCCCGTTCCTTGCGATTGTCGGCCAGCAGGAGATGAAGCTGGCGTTGCTGCTCGGATTGATCAACCCAAACATTGGCGGGATTCTGCTCATCGGTCCGCGCGGCACTGCCAAGACCACCGCGGTCCGCAGCCTGCTGGATCTGCTGCCACAGGTCGAACGCAGCACCTGCTTCTATGGATGTCTGCCCGAAGACATCGAGGCGGGTGGGATCGAGGCGGTCTGCCCGGACTGCGCGAAGAAGTATGGTGAGGGTCAGCCGCTGACCGCGCCCGATCGCGTCCGCCTGATCGAGCTGCCGCTCAACGCGAAGATCGAGGATGTGGTGGGCGGGATCGACGAGCGCGCCGCGGCACACGAACGGATGCGCGTCCGCCGCGGGATCCTGGCGCAGGCCGATCGCAACCTGCTCTACATCGATGAGATCAACCTGCTGAGCGATGACATCATCGATTCGATCCTCGACGCCGCCGCACAGGGCTCCTACACCGTGCGGCGCGGTCCCATTGCCGCGACCTACCGGGCGCGCTTTGTGCTGATCGGCTCGATGAATCCCGAAGAGGGCAGGCTGCGCCCGCAGATTTTGGATCGCTTCGGCTTGCGCGTCATCGTGCACGGACTGGAAAACGCGACCGAGCGTCTCGAAGCGTATCGCAGAGTCCAGGCCTATCTGGCGAATCCGCGTCAGATGACGGGACAGTTCTCGGCGGAGATGGAAGCGGCCGCCTCCGAAATTCGCAGCGCGCGCGAGCAGATCCCCAATGTGGTCATTCCCGACGAGATTGCCAATCCCGCCATCGAGCTGGTCCAGAGAATGGGGATCGACTCCCTGCGCGCCGAGATCACCTGGTTCGAGTCGGCGCGTGCCTATGCCGCGGCAGACGGGCGCGATCAGGTGACCATGGACGATTTGAAGGCTGTCGCGCCCATGGCATTGCGTCTGCGGCGCTCGCAGTTCATGAGCAAATATCTCCAGAACCAATTGCTCGAAGAAACAGAATTGAACTCACTGCTCAGCAGGTTTGGCAGAAGAAGTCGATTGAAGAAGCGCATCAAGCGAGGGGCAAAGAAAAAATGAACCGACCGGAATTTTCAAACCCCGCCTATCGCATTGAAACGAAGCGCCTCCTGGTGCGCTGTTACAACCCCTCTGACACCCCGCTATTAGCGGAGACCATCACCGAAAACGTGGAATACTTGCGCCCGTGGATGCCCTGGGCATATGCCGAACCCGAACCGATCGAAGAAAAAGTGCGGCGCCTCAAAAGGTTTCGCGGCATGTTCGATCTAGGTCAGGATTTTGTTTATGGCATCTTCAACCCGGAGAATACCAGGCAACTGGGTGGAACAGGCTTGCACACTCGTCTGGGAGAAAACGAACTGGAAATCGGTTACTGGATTCACAAAGACTTTATTAACCGGGGACTCACCACCGAATCCACGGCAGCCTTGGTCAAAGTTGCCTTCGAGCTCATTCGTATTCACCGGATCGAAATTCATTGCGACCCTGCCAACCTGGCATCTGCCGCCATCCCGCGCAAACTTGGCTTCAGTCATGAAGGCACGCTGCGCGCGAAAACGCCTTTCCTCGACGGCTGGAGTGATTCGATGGTCTGGGGATTGCTCGACACCGAATACCCCGACAGCCCATCGGCGCAGGCAGAGATCAATGTCTTCGACGCCCATGGGCAGCAAGTGTTATGAACTCACCTTACGCAGTAAGTCGAAGATTCGAACCGCGAAGGAACGAAGACCGCGAAGACTCTTTTTCCTGCGCGAAGGAAAAAATGCTCTTTGCGTCCTTCGCGTCTTCGCGGTAAAAAAAACAACAGTAGTGCGTAACATCAGTTATGAACTCTCGTTTCAAACGACTTGTCCAGAAACCCATCTTTATCCTGCTGGCCGTCAATATTCTTGCCGGTCTGCTGGTGTTTCGAGATTATGGGCTTTCCTGGGATGAGCCTCTTTTTTACGATTACGGGAACGCCCTCGGTTATGCTTATTCGCCGCGCGCATGGCTCAGCGGAGATTTCGATCTCAGCAATTCCTACGGCGCGAGCGGAGACGATCACAAGACCCGCGGACCAGCCTACCTGCTGCTGGCGCGCGAACCTGTCTATCTCCTGGAGGCGCTCGGTCTGGACGAAGCCTCCGCCTGGCACTTGATCAATTTCCTTTTCTTCCAGCTCGGCGTTTATTTCCTGTATCGTCTTGCCGCGCGCTGGATGAGACCATCCGCCGCGCTTACCGCTACGGCGCTGTTTTCCTGGCAGCCGCTCCTGTGGGGACATGCGTTTATCAATCCGAAGGACCCGCCGTTCCTGGTGTTCTTTCTTGCCTCAGTGTGTCTGGGTCTCGAGATGGCAGACCATCTGGCAGATGAAACCAAAACCAACAAACAAAAGTATGGCAGCCTCATCCTTCCCGCCGTCCTCCTGGGAATCGCGACCTCCATTCGGGTGCTGGGACCTTTGGCTGGTTTGCTTGTCGTGATCTACGCGATTTCAAGATTCCATAAACGGATCACAGCCTTCATTCCACACTTGATCCTTTACGGCATTCTCGCTATTCTTGCGATGTTCATCACCTGGCCATTTCTCTGGGAGAATCCGATTCTGAATTTTGTCAGCGTTTTGAGCTTCATGTCCGATAACCCGACCAATCTTTCGGTCCTCTTTGGCGGCGAGGTTTACCGCGCCGGCGAGCTGCCGCGTCGCTATCTGCCGTTTATGCTTGCCACCACTCTTACAGAGCCGGTCTGGTTCCTTTTCTTCCTTGGTGTCGTCGCTGGTTACATAAAATTATTTAGACAAAAGATAACAGATCACATTGTGTCACTCTCGCTCGTTTTCCTCTGGTTTGCAATTCTTATTGTCTATGTGCTGCTGCGCAGGCCTGCCGTGTATGATGGCTTGCGGCATTTTCTTTTTATCCTGCCGCCGATCTTTATATTCACAGGTTTCGCTTTCGAATCCATCATCCACCGGATTGCACCGATTTGGCTACGCGCAGGACTGATATTCATACTCCTCTTGCCGGGGATCGCAGGAATCGTCCAGCTTCACCCCTACGAATATGCCTATTACAATTCATTCGTTGGAGGGACCAGCCAGGCCTTCCGCCAGTATGAAACAGATTACTGGCTCACCTGTTACCAGGATGCTGTGAAAAGCCTCGACCAGACACTGGACCGCCCGGTCGATCTTTATGTCCATCGCGAGGCTTATATTGCTGAATACTATGCGAGTGAAAACATCGCTGTCCGGGAACTGCGCGGCGCCCTAGATGAAGTCATCTCAGGCGACTATGTCCTCGTCAATACACGGACAAACGAAGACCGCAAAGTGTTCAAAGAGGCGCCGATCGTTTTGCAAGTCCGGCGCGGTGACGCAATTTTTTGTGTGGTGAAACAAATCCCATGATTACACATAAAGAACGAATCCAGGCTTGTCTCAATAACCAAATTCTCGACCGTCCGCCCGTTGCGCTGTGGCGTCACTTCCCTGTGGATGATCAGGATCCCAAATCGCTGGCGGAAGCAACCCTGCATTTCCAGCGCACCTACGACTTCGACCTGGTGAAAGTCACACCGGCATCGTCGTTTTGCATGAAGGATTGGGGCGTGGAAGATGAGTGGCGCGGTCATACCGAAGGGACGCGACAGTACACCAAACGGGTCATCCATGATCCGCGTGACTGGGAGACGCTGCCAGCCCTCAGCCCGGACGCTCCGCATCTCGCGGGACAACTAGCTTGTCTCCGTTTCCTCCGCGCGGAACTCGGCCCGGATGTTCCCCTGCTCCAGACCATCTTCAGTCCGCTGGCGCAGGCAAAGAACCTGGCGGGTGGCGAGACATTGCTCGCGCACCTGCGCCTGTACCCCGAAGCCGTGCTGAGGGGACTCGCCACCATCGCGGAGACGACCCGCCGCTTTGTGGAAGCCTGCCTCGACACAGGCATCGACGGAATTTTTTATGCGATCCAGCATGCCCAGGCAAGTTTATTGACCCTTGAAGAATATCAGAGGTTTGGCTTGCCTCACGATCAAAAGACACTTGAGCCTGCACAGGAATTGTGGTGCAATCTTTTACATCTGCACGGCCACGACGTTTACTTTTCCCTTCTTTCCTCTTTCTCCTTTCCCATCGTGAACTGGCACGACAGAGAAACATATCCCTCGCTGTCGGAAGCCCAGCAGCTTTTCGATGGGGTGACGTGCGGAGGCATGAGACAGGACACGCTGGTTTATGGCGATCCGGCCGAGGTCCGGGAGGAAGCGGCGGATGCCATCCGGCAGACGAACGGAAAACGATTCATCCTCGGAACGGGGTGCGTCGTCCCGATCATTGCCTCGCACGGGAACATTTCAGCAGCCAGGAAGATGGTGGAATGAGCCTACGCGTCATCTCGGGCAAAGCCAAAGGACGCAAATTAAAGTCCGTACCGGGCGATACCACGCGTCCCATCACAGACCGCGTCAAGGAGGCGCTGTTCAACATCATCGCCGGCGACGTGGTCGATTCCAACTGGTGGGATGTCTTCGCGGGGACAGGCGCAGTCGGCATCGAAGCGTTGAGCCGCGGCGCCGCGTTTGTGCGCTTTTCCGATTCGAACCGCGCACCAATCGAAACCATCAATTCCAATGTGGAACATTGCGGATTCAAATCGCAAGCCGAGATCCGCAGAGCCGACGCGTTTGCGTTTCTTTCCTCACCGGCTGACAGGAAATTCGAATATATCTACATTGCGCCGCCGCAGTACCAGGAGATGTGGGCAAAGGCATTGGAACTTACCGACGAAAATATCGAATGGTTGAGCGAAGACGGCTGGGTGATCGCGCAGATCGCTCCAAAAGAATACAAAGCATTGGCGCTCGAAAACCTGGAGGAATTCGAACAGCGAAAATATGGGAGCACACTGCTGGTGTTTTATGAAAGAAAGCAGCCGCGATGAAAACCTGCCTGTATTGCAAAGTTTTTCCAGGATCCAGGTATTTAGTCAACATATTTCGCTAAAGAAGATATGCTATAACCATAAAAATAACCCCTTATCAGCATATTCGGGTCATTCTATTACGACATTGGATATGGCTACAACACCGGTTGACTTATTGCAACGCAGATACCGCTTTAGGTTGATTCTTTTCATCCTCTTGTTTAGCTTGCCCATATTGCTTTATTACGGCTATTGTTGGGGTTGGTGGGGGCGGCAAAGCTTATTGCTACAGTATCTTTTTCAGTGCAGCTGCCCGATTGCCAGTGAAGAGGCGCGCTATCCGGACGAAGTGGACGTGATCGTCTCTGCCTGTGGGTACACAAATATTCGTTTGTCGCCTGGCGGACGTCTTCTTTATGTGAATGAAAACAAACTTTGGCTCACTTCATCCTATCTCTTGGATTTGCAAACAAATGAGAAAGTTGCAGTTGATCTCCCAAAAGATCCTTTTTATTTTCTAACGGATAACCTGGCTTATGTTTCATCATCTGAGGGATACATTTTAGACTGGGTGAACAAAAAGCAATATCCGATTCAAAAGTTCGCAGCTTTGTATCCAGACGCATATATGAATGGCGAGGTCAATCTAGACCGGTTGGCGGAAGAATTACAGGAGGCAAAACATGTCTTCTTAATACATGACAATGATGCCGTAATTGCTTTAGCAGCAGAATTCCCTGATTCTTCGGAATACAACTTTATTACAGGCCGGTTTGACATCCCAGGGTTGGACACAGACCGGGTGCAAGCGTTCTTGCAAAAGGAGGGCATCGTCTATCAATCTATTCCTGAAAGTTTTCCCGCTGAAGTGATTTCTCCGGATGAAAGGTTTATCGCCCGCGCGGATGGCATTTATTTCGCCGAGACAGGGCAAAGGATCCTCGAAGGATATTCCGCCAGCCGATTTTATCGCCCTTACAGCCGTAAATACTTCATGGTGCGAGGCTGGACCCACGATGGTACTGGCATAATTTACTCCAAGTTTCTGGATCCCTGTTTAATCGAAACCAATTTTTTCGTTTTTGATGATTACGGCTGTTTCTTTGAGGTGCCCCAGCCTGTCATACTACTCAAAGTGCCAGAGGAAGATTTGTTGCCTGCACAGAGACCCTGATGATGTAAAGGAATAGCTTATGCTGCCAACTCGTTTCCTGAAAAGATATTTTCCCAGTGCTCCAGATTGGCTGCTTGGCGGGCTGTTCCTTGTGGCAGTATTGTGGGTCATAGTTCTGCTGCTAGAAATTTCTCAAATTTTGACGCGACAGGATTTTATACGTTCTTGGGGGTGGATCGTTAGACCACTTTACATCGAGGGTCTGCGAACTGCCATGTCCTTGATCCCATCCAGCATTGATTCCTCCATTACCAAAGAGATAGCTTACGTGTTTTTAGGCTTACTCATAGTAAGCCCGGTCTACTTCGTCATCGGAACCTTACTTGAGACAAGGAGGACTCTGGCAACCGTTCTAGGAGTTTCCTTCTTGGTGCTAAAGATTCTATTCGGCTGCTACATGACCTTAACTATATTGTTTTGGTTTGGTTAGTGCTATGAGGGATTTGCGGTGAGGATTGATCCGGTAAACCTTATTTGAAATAGCGACATGATGGACGAATATTGACATATCAAGAACTCAAAGCGAATCCGCGGAAATTTCTTTCACTGACAGTCTCACGCCAGACAACTTCTCCGATTTGGCAATAGCAGTTACGTGCAGATTGCATAATTATCGAGTTGAACATCGAGAGAAACCCTTGAAGCTATGACCAGAAATCTTGTTTCGGATAATGGCTGGTCGGTAAATTTTCCAGTTGTTTTGATGTATTATAGAGATGAGCAACCATCCTTATTCTGAAAACCACAATCCGCGACAGGAGGCACAACGATGGACATCCAGACCGTAAAAATCGAAAAGCCTGAGGAGATCAACTTTATCCTGGGCCAGTCGCATTTCATCAAGACCGTGGAAGATATGCACGAAGCGCTCGTCAGCACCGTGCCTGGGATCAAGTTCGGGCTGGCGTTCTGCGAAGCCTCCGGCAAATGTCTCATCCGCTGGAGCGGGACGGATGAAGCCATGCTCGAGCTGGCAAAAAAGAACGCGCAAGCCATCGGCGCGGGGCACTCCTTCATTGTCTTTTTAGGGGAAGGCTTCTATCCGGTCAATGTCCTGAATACGCTCAAAAACGTGCCCGAAGTGGCGCGCATCTTCTGTGCGACCGCCAACCCGACGGAAGTCCTTGTCGCACAGACCGGGCAGGGACGCGGCATCCTCGGCGTCGTCGATGGGTTTTCACCGCAGGGAATCGAAGATGAGGCAGGTATCGCCTGGCGCAAGGATTTTCTGCGCATGATCGGGTACAAAATCAAATAGACCGCCGGCCATCTTTAGAGTCTGCTTAGAGAGCGTTTCTTAAAAGGTTTTTAACCACAGATGAACGCGGATAAACGCCGATCTTTTAGATGAAAATCCAGAGAAAAACATCTAAAAATCCTTTTCATCTGTGTTTATCTGTGGTTAAAACAGGTTTTCAGACACTCTCTTAGAGAAGAAGCTGTGTCCGCGAATTATTTAAAAACTGATGTTACGCACTCCTCCTATTTTTCACCGCGAAGACGCGAAGGACGCAAAGAGCGTCTTTTTCTTCGCGAAGGAAGAGGAGTCTTCGCGAGCTTCGTTCCTTCGCGGTTCAAGTTTCCTGCTTCCTGCGTAAGGTGAGTTAAAAAATCAGTGTCCATTCGCGTCGATTAGCGAAGAAAATGCTCCATCAGGTCATGAGAGACCCATAACCATACCCTACTTGTCGCTCTTCAAACTTCTTTGTTTTTGGTACACTTTATCTCTCGACCAGCACCTTTCAAAGCGACTTTACAGTCTCCTTGTAGTTCAAATGGGTGAAAGCCGCATTGCGCCCCACATGCTAGAATAGCGGAAATTCATACGGAGCGATCAGCATGACCACACGCCGGGCACCATCCAGGATCATCCCCAGAGCTTTTCCGGGCATCAAGCCGGACGAAATCGAAGAACTCATTGCCAACAGCCAGGTACTCTCGTATACACCGGGCGCCATTCTTTGTTCTGAGAATGCGGTCGAGGATCGTTTTTACATGATCCTCGAAGGTGAAGTAGAAGTCACAAAGACAATCAACAACAGCGAATCGCGTTTGCTCAAGACGCTGGGACCCGGGGATTTCTTCGGCGAGATGGCGCTCATCCATAACGCGCCGCGCGCCGCCACCGTGACCGCCAAATCTGCGCTGACGACCCTCGAGCTGGATAAAGCTGCCTTCGACCGCGTCCTGCACAAAAGCACCAGCGTGGCACTGGCCATGGTCAGCGAGATCAGCAACCGGCTTCGTCAGAACGATCAGATGGCTGTGGATGACCTGCGCATGCGCGCCAGCGAACTGGCACAGGCATACCAGCAGCTTGCCGAGCAGGAACTGGCGCGCCGTGAGTTCCTCTCCAACGTCGCTCACGAACTCCGCACGCCGCTCATGGTCGCAAGCGGTTACCTCCAGATGCTGCAAAAGGGCCTCATGCAGGGCGACCAGCTCCAGGTCGGGATCGAGACGATCACGCGCAATGTCCAGCAAATCGTTTCGCTTGTCAACGATATCCTGTTCCTGCAGGAAATGGACCTGGTGCTGCCCGAATTCCAGGCAGTGGATATGAACGAAGTTGCGCGCACGGTGGTGGAGAAATACGCAGCCACTGCCCAGGACCATGGCGTGAATCTGCGTCTCGTCCCCAACCCCAACCTGCATCCGGTTTCGGGCGATGCACGGTCGCTGGAGCGTGCCCTCACGGCGCTGGTGGATAACGCCATCAAGTTCAGCCCGCAGGGCGGCAGCGTAATGATCAGTCTGAGAGGCAGAGGCGAGAATGTATTGGTCGCGGTGGAAGACGAGGGCATTGGGATCGCCAAGGAGAACCTGCCGCGCATCTTCGACCGTTTCTACCACCTCGAGAAAAGCGGCGACTCGCTCTTCGGCGGCATCGGGCTGGGACTTGCCATCACACGTCAGGTCATCGAGCAGCATCAGGGCAGCCTGGATGTGATCAGTACGCCCGGAAAAGGAAGTACGTTTACACTGGTGCTCAAGCAATGGAAGTAGGACGATTGACGATTTGCGATTGAAGATTGACGATTTAAAAGTAGAGAAAGGAAGTTTTTAATGGAAAAGAGAAAGATCAACTCAATTGTCAGCTTGTTGCTGACGACGATATTCCTCACAGCTTGTTCGTTCCCAACAAGCGCCCCCACAGTAGAACCGCAAGTAACCGAACCTGAATCGCCGCAGACGGAGGCGCCGGCCGCCTCCGAAGGAGGTTTGCCGGTACAGGGAGAAGGGCTTTGTTCAAACGCCTACTACCCTGTCCGCCAGGGCGCGACCTGGAATTACAAAAGCACCGGCAGCCCGGCAGGCGAATACAGTTTTACGGATACAATCAGCGCGGTCCGTGACGACGGCTTCACACTCTCCACGCAATTCAACAATTTGACGCGCACACAGGAATGGGCTTGCCGGGAGGAAGGTCTGGTCGCCCTCCAATTTGGAGGCGCACCCGCGGCGCTGCTCGACGCACAAAACATGCAACTCAGCCTGGAGGTGAACAATGTGAGCGGCGTGACCTTCCCGGACGAGATCAATGCCGGAGACCAATGGCAGCATAATCTCGACCTGCAGGGAAGTATGACTATCCTCGGCCAGCAGGGCACAGCCGAGGGCAATGCCCAGACGAATTTCACGGCCGTTGGAAATGAAAGCGTGACGGTCCCGGCCGGGACATTCGATGCAATGAAGATCCAGATAGACACGACCCTGAATATGACCGTATCGTACCAGGGCTTATCCGTCCCCGTTTCGTTCTCGGGTCCCTACACCTACTGGTTCGTGCAGGGCGTTGGCTGGGTCAAAGCCAGCGGTACCGGAACTGCAGAAGGCACATCGTTCAGCGAGACGATCGAACTACAATCCTATAGCATCCCTTAGCTCCCCTCACCCCTCTCCCGTTGGGAGAGGGGTTTTTATTCTGCAAACTCGACGATCAATCTTTCCTGCTTATCATAATAGGACCGCGCCGCAAAGGGCGGATCGCCGCGCTTGATCCCATGGATTTTCGACAACAGGACAGGCAAATCCTCGACAACCGGCAACTCGCCGATCCGATTGAACGGAATCCATTCGGCTGTCCCCTCGTTGGAGGGTCGTGGTTCCCCCTCCGGGCATTCTCCGGTAAAGAAATAAAGACAAATCCCGATATCGCCTGCATCCACAATCAAGGTTCCGCACAGCCACAGGTCAGCGGTCAATCCGGTCTCCTCCAGCAGTTCACGCCGCGCAGCGGTGAGCACATCCTCGCCCCTCTCCACATGTCCGCCGAGGCCGTTGTATTGATTCGCCCAGAGACGTTTGGTCGGCGCACCTTTGAGCAGCAGATACGAGTCGCCGCGCCGCAGGAAGATCGCGGTGCGGGGAATGACGGTATAGCGGTCGCTGGTAACGCCCTGGTCGGATCGAGGCATGGGAGAAAGCTTTAACCTTTTAGATATACCATCTTTTTCTCATTATATTGTAATCGGAGACCGCATGACATCTGATCGGCGTCGAAGACAGGTCCTGGATAGAAAGAGCCTGGCCCGGCATATTTGTCATCCCTGCGCAATGGGACTGCACACTGATATACTGCGCACCATAGACTATACCAGCCCTGCAATCCAATTCCCGATGCAGGGGAACTCGCAGCCCCAAAGCAATTAGATTCGGTCCAGACTGACCGTAGTTGGGCGGTAGTTCGCGAGCCATTATCGTAACAATTCAGACTAAAAAGGAAAAAATGAATTCACCAAATTACAAAAGCGACTTTGTCCATGTAAATGGTATCCGCCTGCATTATCTTGATTGGGGTGGAGAAGGTCCGACGTTAATTTTTCTGACAGGCATGGGATCCTCCGCGTACATCTTTAGCAAGTTTGCCCCACGCTTTAACGACAAATTCCGCGTCCTTGCCCTTACTCGGCGCGGACATGGCGATTCAGATTACCCTGAAACTGGTTACGACGCCCATACGCTCGTGGAAGACATCCGCCAATTCATGGATGCGTTGCATGTGGAAAAGGCTGTTCTTGTAGGTCATTCCCTTGCAGGAGTCGAACTCACTCACTTTGCCGCAACATACCCGCAAAGGGTGGAGAAGTTGGTTTACCTGGATGCCTTAGATGATCGAAGAAAAGAACGACTGATCATGGAACAAAATCCGCTCAGGAATGTGCAAATAAAGAGAGAAGAAAGCGCTCCCCCGCGCACCCTTGAAGAATACATTGCCATTGTGAAAAGGGATATCCCCGAATTTGCGCGGATATGGAGCGAGGTATGGGACCAAGAAATCTCTCATGGTACAAAGGTAAACGATGAAGGCATCTATGTTGATAGAATGCCCGCAGCGATCGAGAAAATGATGGTTGAAAACCTGATTAATGAATATGCCCCCAAAAAAGTAGAAGCCATTATCCCGACCCTCAGTTTCTATCCGAAGAAAAAACGCAAGTTGACAGATGACTACACTGATGAACAAAAAGCCGCCTATGAAAAATTCCATCAAGACGTTATAGAGCCTTTTTTCGCATCCATGATTACGGAATTTCAAAGCAGGTTTCCCCATTCTAAGGTTGTAGTAATCCCTGATGGACATCATTACTGTTTCATGGCTCAGGAAGATCTGGTTTATGAAGAAATGAGTAAGTTTTTGCAGGATGCCAGCGCCTAAATTGTCCATCAAAATATCATCAAGTTGCCAGTACTATCTTCTATCTGCGAGAAATCTTGTATTCCGCAAAACCGCCCAACACAGCGTGCATCCGACGGGTAGGATGCGCCTCGTTTTCAGGCGGTTTGTGTGGCTCGAAGCTGGTTCTGTCAAAGCGGCTTTGTCTCATCCTGTCCACGTGCCGCTCCTTGAAAGGGACAAGATCCTTTCCTTTTGCAGAGATAGAAATACAATTGAGCAGCCTGGAGAAAGAAAAAGCATAAAAACCGATGTTGCTTGAATTATTGAAATCGAAAGCGATTGAAAAGGGGCTTCTCAAACCCGAGGAGGAAATCGACCTCGAGAAAGCCTTTCTCCTGGTGCGCGACATGCCCTACATTCGAGCAAGTTCCCGCGACCAAGAAACCATTATCGACGAATGGCGCGGCACCTGTTCCGGCAAACATTATCTGCTGAAAAGGCTTTTTGCTGAACTCGGTTATTCATCACATCTTATGGCGTGCACGACCGTGACCTACATCGAGCCGAAGAAAGTTTGGGGAAAACTGCGGAAGCTGCTGCGACAATCCAGTGGGCGCTTTGTGGATGTGCACAATTACCTGATCCTTGAACTGCCGGATGGCGAGATGATCGTAGACGCAACCTGGCCAATCTCCACCAGGGGCATGGGAGTGGTGATCAATGAGCGCTTTGTTTTGGGAGAGAATCAAAAAATCGCCGCGGAACCGCTGAAATCCTGGGTGGTTCCCGAGGACCGCGATCCCCAGGAGTTCAAGAACGAAATATTGAAAGACAGCTTCACGCCGGAAGAACTGGCGCACAGGGATGAATTCGTCAAGACTCTCAGCAAAATAACGAACAACAAGGCAGTCAGGTTCCTGGTATGGCTGGGAAGATTTATAAAAGGCAAGTAAACAATGTACTAAAAAAGAAGTGCGGCGCTAAAGCGCCGCACTTCTTTTTGGTTCCAGTCTATGCGACCGTGATTTTCTTGTCCAAATACACATCCTGGATGGTATTCAGCAATTTCACGCCCTCTGCCATAGGACGCTGGAATGCCTTGCGGCCGGAGATGAGACCCATGCCGCCGGCGCGCTTGTTGATCACAGCCGTCGCGGCAGCTTCGGCAAAGTCATTTTCACCGGAGGCGCCGCCGCTGTTGATCAGACCGATGCGGCCCATGTAGCAGTTCGCCACCTGGTAGCGGCACAGGTCGATCGGGTGGTCACTGATCAAATCCGAATACATCCGTTTATCATATTTGCCGAATGAGACGCCGTCCTTATTCAATGCAAGGTAGCCGCCGTTATTTTCAGCAAGTTTTTGTTTGATAATATCCGCTTCGATGGTCACGCCGATGTGATTTGCCTGTCCGGTCAGGTCGGACGAAACATGATAGTCCTTGTCCGACTTGAACGCCTTGTTGCGCAGGTAGCACCACAACACGGTCGCCATGCCCAGTTCGTGCGCCAGCGCGAAGGCTTGCGCGATCTCGATCAGTTCGCGATGGGAATCGTCCGAGCCGAAATAGATCGTCGCGCCGACGGCGGCCGCGCCCATATCGTAGGCCTGTTCGACGGTGCCGAACAAAATCTGTTCGAAGCTGTTGGGATAAGTTAATAGTTCGTTGTGATTGATCTTGACGATGAATGGGATCTTGTGGGCATACTTGCGCGCAACCGCCCCCAGGACACCGAACGTGGATGCCACCGCGTTGCAGCCGCCTTCGATGGCGAGCTTGACGATATTTTCAGGATCGAAGTAATCAGGGTTCTTGGCGAAACTTGCCCCGCCCGAATGCTCGAGACCCTGGTCGACCGGCAGAACGGAGACATAGCCCGTACCGCCCAGCCGTCCATTCTTGTGCATCCATTCCAGGTTGCCGAGCACGCGATTGTTGCGGTCGGATTGCATGAAAATGCGGTCGACAAAATCAGGACCCGGCAGATGCAGGCGCTCTTTGGGAATCTTGGGCGAATCGAAGCCTAACAGCGATTCCGCTTTGTCGCCCAGTAAGGACTGAATATCATTTTTTGTTGTAGGTGCCATTGTGTTCCTCCGTACCCGGCGTTGCGAGGGGTACGCGTGCCGGGAGATTTGATTTCTTCCTCGCAATACGAGGTAAGTTTATTTGCTAAGGGGCACAGCAATACTGCGGCCCAGGTTTCTTGATTATAACCCTTATCTCAGGCTATAATGTATCCGTGCTACTTATGACATAAGGACTCGTATATCACCGTAGCGCTACAGCGCCATCTTCGACAGGAGGCACAAATGGACGAATTCTTTCAGAAAGTAACCAGTCAGCAGGACCCGTTCAAGAAGCTGGCATCGTACATCCCCGGCTTTGGCGGCTACGTCGAGCGCCAGAACCGGCGCGACGCAGACAAGCTGCTGCGCGATACCGTGGCAAGGCGCTTCGATGAGCAGTGGAAGCGCACATCCCAGCTGCAGGTGGACATGGTCAGCAGCGGCATGATCCAATATGTGGATGACATGGAGAAGGCTGCCCTGCAGCTGCGCACGTTCATCGACAAGATCAGTACGGCGCCGCGCGGCTATTCGGGACTCTTCGACGCCGTGAAGATCAACGAAAAGGAACTCGAAGCGATCTATCAATACGACGCGGCATTCTTTGATCTTGCCGAACAGGTCGGCCGCGCCCTCGATAATGTCGAAGCGAGCCTCGGTGACGAAGCAGCCCTGCCCGCCGCCATCCGCAATGTCACCTCCATCGCACGGCTGGCTGTGGAAACATACAATCGAAGAACTGAAGTTGTGATTGGAGATGGAAAGTAAATGGTAGGGGCACGCCGCAGCGTGCCCCTACGAGTTTTGATATGTGGAAAGAATACCTGAACGCAACAACAATAGACAAAGTACTGCAAGCATTATCAGAACGAGGAGAGCGCGCCCGCATTGTCGCGGGTGCGACCGATTTAATTCTCGAACTCGAGCGCGGCGTCCGCCAGGGGATCGAGACCCTGATCGATGTGACGCGCATTCCGGGCCTGGATGCCATCACAATCGACGCGGACAATCTCATTCATCTCGGTCCGCTGGTGACGCACAACCATTGTGTGGAATCGAGGCTGATCCGCGCCCGCGCCTATCCGCTGGCGCGCGCAGCCTGGGAGGTCGGTGCGCCGCAGATCCGCAACCGCGGCACCATTGCCGGCAACCTGATTACCGCCTCCCCCGCCAACGATACGATCACGCCGCTCATGGCGCTCGCTGCGTCGGTGACTTTGCAATCCAGGCGCGGCACGCGCACCGTGGCGCTCAGGGATTTTTATACAGGCGTGCGCAAGACGGTGATGCAGCCTGACGAGATGCTGGTGGACATCTCCTTCCCGGCGATGGAAAGCAGCACGCGCGGGACCTTTCTCAAACTGGCGCTGCGCCGCGCCCAGGCAATCTCCATTATCGATGTAGCAGTCATTCTCGACCTCCAGGCGGGTTCCGTTAAATCAGCCTCCATCGCCCTGGGAGCCGTCGCCCCGACGATAATCCGCGCCCCCGCAGCGGAGACCTATCTCGTCGGCAAACCGCTCACGGACGATGCCCTCGAGGAAGCCGCCCGCCTGACCATGAATGCCTGCCAGCCGATCGATGACATTCGCGGTTCGGCTGCCTATCGGCGCGAGATGGTCCGGGTTTGCACGCTGCGCGGGTTGAGGTCCGTGCGCGATGGGCGGGAACAGGCTGGGATGCCGGTGGCACCGATCCTGCTGTGGGGGGAACAAGATGGGGAAAGCGGAATCCGGACCGCGCATCGATCCCCCTCTGCCCCCATTGAAACAACGATCAATGGCAAGAAATACACCTTCAAGAGTGGCCACAACAAAACCCTGCTGCGTCTTTTGCGCGAAGAAGCCAATCTGATCGGCACCAAGGAAGGCTGCGCCGAAGGCGAATGCGGCGCCTGTACCGTCTTCCTGGACGGCAAGGCTGTGATGGCGTGTCTCGTCCCTGCGCCGCGCGCGCATGAGGCGGAAATCATTACCGTGGAAGGCCTGGCACATTTGGAGTCTGGCGGCTTGCCGCCGACCTCGCAGGAGCAAGCTCCTGCACTCCAGAGACTCCACCCCGTCCAGGAGGCATTTATCGAACGCGGCGCGGTGCAATGTGGATACTGCACCCCGGGGTTTCTGATGTCTGCCGCCAAATTATTGGAGGAGAAATCGAACCCAACGCGCAACGAGATCGAGCAGGCAATCACAGGCAATCTCTGCCGGTGTACCGGCTACTACAAAATCGTCGAAGCCATCGACAGTGCAGCAGCCAGGACAGTCCAAACGCAATCAAATCAATGAGGTGAAGCCATGGGTAAATACTCTTCCTACAGTCGCCCGCAGCCGAAGCCGCGTAATCGGGATGTGCACCCGGTCATGCGCGGCATTGGCTGCATCATGATCGTCGTTGTACCCATCCTGGCATATGGCACTGCTGTGCTGCTGGCGAACTTTGGCGCAGCACAGGGATGGCCCCTGCCGCGGGAGTGGTTTGGTCCACCTACCATTCACCCGCTCTTGTGGAAGGTACAGGGCCTGGTGCCGATCCTGCAATTCCTTCAAACGCAAAACAATCTGGAAGTCAATCTGATCTTTGCTGCGGTACTGATCATCGTGATTGGCGGCGTCATGGCCCTGATTTACGGATACATGTACACAATTTTCGGACCACCGAAGTATGGTCCCCTGGATGCGCCTCCGATCAAAGGACGCAAGATCAAACCCTATAAAAGGTAGTTCGAACATCAAACGGTTATGTCGGACGATAATCAGCAAATGACTGTTCACAATACGATTGGCAAATCCCTCCCGCGTGTGGATGCGCGCGGCAAAGTGACGGGCGAAACGCCCTACTCCGGCGATCTGGTCATGCCAGACATGCTGCATATGAAGATGCTTTTTGCGGGCCGTCCGCATGCGCGCATCAGGTCAATCGATACCAGCCAGGCGGAAGCGGCCCCCGGTGTTGCCGCGGTCTATACCGCCAGGGACGTGCCGGTCAACGAGTATGGCTTGCAGTGGCAGGACCAGCCCGTGTTATGCGGGCCCACCCTCACCCCCGGCCCCTCCTTGCGGAGCGCTTCGCAGTCTCCCAGCGGGAGAGGGGAGAAGCCGGGGGCGGATGTCGTCCGGTTTATCGGCGACCAGGTTGCGGCTGTGGTGGCGCGCACGGAAGCGGAAGCCGCCGCGGCTGCGAAGCTGATCCGGGTCGATTACGAGGATCTGCCGGTCGTCAGCGATCCGATTGCCGCCATGCAACCGGACGCGCCGCGCGTCCACGCCGAGATCGGCGACTCGAACATCTGCGTCCACTACAAGATCCGCAAAGGGAACGTAGCGGCAGCCTTTACGGCTGCCGCTGTGATCGTCGAAGGCGAATACCGCACACCCATGCAGGAACATGCCTATCTGCAGCCCGAAGCGGGCCTCGCCTATATCGACGAGGCCGGTCGGATCACCATCGCCTGCGGCGGACAGTGGACTCACGAAGACCGTCATCAGGTGGCGCACGCCCTGGGCATGCCGAACGAGGCGATCCGCGTTGTTTATCCCGCGATCGGCGGCGCGTTCGGCGGACGCGAAGATATGTCGGTGCAGATCGTGCTGGCGCTGGCAGCCTGGAAATTACAGAAGCCGGTCAGGATCATCTGGTCACGGCAGGAATCGATCCTTGGGCACGGCAAACGCCATGCCACGATCATCCGCGCAAAATGGGGCGCGACCAAAGAAGGAAAAGTGGTCGCGATCGAAAATGAGATTATCGCCGACGGCGGCGCCTACATGTACACAACCAATAAAGTGCTGGGAAATTCCGCCATCACCTCCACGGGAACCTACAACATCCCGAACGTGAAAACGGATGTGTACGGCGTCTATACCAACAACGTCCCCGGTGCGGCGTTCCGCGGTTTCGGCGCGCCGCAGGCGTTGTTCATGGCGGAAACCCAGATGAACAAACTCGCCGAAAAGCTGGGGATGGATCCGGTGGAGCTGCGCTTGCAGAACGCGCTGAAAGATGGCGACCCGATGGGTGTGGGAACGCCCTGCCCCAGCCCGGTTACGGTGACAGAGTGTATTGAAGCGGCAAGAGATAAGTTTGGGTGGAACACAGACCGGAGACCGAGGACCGTGGACCGAAACGGTCTGTCGTCCATCGTCCGCGGTCGCGGCTTTGCCGCCGGATTCAAGAATATCGGCTTTTCGTTTGGTTACCAGGAGAACTGCTGGGCAAAAATGGAACTTCACGGCAGGGACGTGATCGAACAGGTCATACTGCATCACGCGGGCGCGGAAGTCGGCCAGGGTACCCACACAGCCATGCTGCAAATGGCAGCCGAAGCGGTCGGCGTACCGTTTGAAAAAGTGAAGATCATTACCTCTGATACTGCAACCATGGGGGACTCGGGAAGCGTTTCCGCATCGCGCATGACGTTCATGTCCGGGAATGCCATCCGGGGTGCGGCGGAGGTGGCATTGAAAAAATGGCAGGCGGAAGA
This sequence comes from Anaerolineales bacterium, assembly GCA_016932715.1. Classification (GTDB taxonomy): domain Bacteria; phylum Chloroflexota; class Anaerolineae; order Anaerolineales; family Villigracilaceae; genus Defluviilinea. The sequence goes on along the minus strand of JAFGCG010000056.1, from coordinate 4,641 downwards.
ACGGCCTGCGATCGGTGAGTTCAAATATCTCGCCCCGCGCACCACGCAGTTCGACCAGGAGACCGGCCACTCCACACCGAACTTTGCGTATGCCTTTGCCGCCCAGGCCGTGGAAGTGGAAGTGGATACCGAAACAGGGCATGTGCACGTTGTGCGCGTCGTCTCCGCGGATGACGTGGGGCAGGCGATCAACCCCGCCCTCGTGGAGGGCCAGGTGGAAGGTGCGGTCGTGCAGGCGCAGGGCTACGCGGTCCTCGAAGATTTCAAAACCAGCGATGGACGCGTACTCACCGATCAATTGAGCACCTATCTCATCCCCACCATCTGGGATATTCCTGAAAAAGTGGAAACGGTGATCGTGGAAGTACCCGACCCGAACGGGCCCTGGGGGGCACGCGGCCTCGGCGAGCTGCCTTTCCTGCCCGTCGCGCCCGCCATCGCCGCCGCGATCCATGCGGCGACCGGCGTCTGGGTGGATGAATTCCCGTTTACACCCGAGCGCGTGTTGAGGGCACTGGGGAAGATCAAGTAAGGGCACGATATATCGTGCCCCTACAAACTATGCCTTTCTCTTATCGCGATGAAACCAGGGAATTGAATGAACTCACTCGCCGGGAAGCGAGCGGTTCATTCATTCAGCTCTCCGACGGTTTTACCCATTACGAATTGAGCAATCCCGAGGCAGAGCACACTGTGGTGCTGGTGCATGGTTTCTCCGTTCCCGGCTTTATTTACGATCCTACGTTCGAATTCCTGACACAAGCCGGGTTCCGTGTGCTGCGCTATGATCTGCTCGGACGCGGATTTTCCGACCGGCCGGATGCGCGCTATAACATCGATCTCTTCGTGAGGCAGCTTGGTGACCTGCTGGATGCGCTGCGCTTCACGCGCCCCGTGAGCCTGGCCGGCTTATCGACGGGCGGACCCATCACCGCCGCGTTTACCGCGCGCTTCCCGGGGCGGGTGCACAAACTCGTGCTGATCGATCCCATTGGTGCGAAGACTCTGCCCTTTGCCAGGCTTCTGAAGATAGCTGCCATGCCTCGGGTTGGCGAAGCCCTCCTCAACCTGGTGAGAAGCGACGGTATATCCTGGAAGATTGCAGCCTTCTTTAATCGTGAACTCGTCGCAGGGCTCGGCTCACGATACATCGTCCAGATGCAGTACAAGGGATTCCGAGGCGCCCTCCTCTCCACGATCCGGAACCGCACGCTCGATGCGTGCCTGGACGTTTACGAGCGTATTGGCAAAATGGGCAAGCCGGTTTTATTATTCTGGGGCCGGAACGATTCCACCGTGCCGTTCGAACACAGCCGCATCCTGCGGGCGGCAATGCCGGACATGGAATTTCACGCCATCGAAAACTGTGGGCACATCCCGCATTATGAAAAGCCGGATGAGGTGAATCCGATCCTGCTGCGGTTTCTAAAAGATTGATCCGTGGTTGCGAGCCGCTCGCGCTGAGCGGAGGGCACAGCCCGGAGACGAAGCGGCGGCTCGCACTGACGGGAAGTTCGTTTTCGAGGAAACAATGTATCGACGATTCCTGGCTTACTTTTCACACAACAAGTACCGCCTGACGATGTTCCTGCTGCTGGCAGGGGCATCCATTTTTTCAATCGTGATCTGGCGCGTGCGTCTGGAATACAGCGGGATCATCCGGTATAGGTTCCTGATCTGGAATCTGTTCCTGGCATGGATCCCCTTCCTGATTTCTTATGTCACATACACGATGACGATCAGGAGAAAGTGGATTTACATCGTCATTCCGATTGCCGCCTTCTTCTGGCTGATCTTCTTTCCCAACGCGCCCTACATCCTGACAGACTTTCAGCACCTTGCCAACAAATGGCAGCAGGACATGCCGGTCTGGTATGATGTCATGATGCTGGTCTGGTTCGCCTTCACAGGGCTGTTGCTTGGCATGGTCTCGCTCTTTCTGATGCAGGAGATCATCCGCCGGGAGTTTGGGCGCTGGACCGGCTGGGCGTTCGTGGCACTGGTGACAGGCTTGAGCAGCGCCGGCGTGTACATGGGACGCTTCCTGCGCTGGAATTCCTGGGATATTTTACGCAACCCGACGGGGATTGCACTCTATTCCTTCGAGCGCGTCCAGGACCCGAGCCTGCAATCCATTGGGTTCATTAGTCTGTTCGGTGCATTCTTTTTGTTCCTGTATGTCACGCTGTATACGTTTGGACATCTGCTGCTGGAAAGACCGGTAAACAAATCCTCGTAAGGGCGACCCTTCCAGGTGGCAAATTCCCAACAAAGCGGAATGATCTTTGCCGTGATTCGTCATAATAGGGGCATAGTGGGTCGCCCCTACATCATAATTGGAGAACCAGAATGAACAAACAAGATATCCTGACCCTCTACAAATACAATCAATGGGCGAACGCAAAAATATTGAACGCTGCCAGCCATGTGACACAGGAACAATACCTGGCGCCTGCCTCCTTCCCACACGGCGGCTTGCAGGGCACGCTCATCCACACCTTGTTCGCCGAATGGCTCTGGCGTCAACGGTGGAACGGCACTTCCCCTGCCATCCTCTTCAAACCGGAGGAGTTCCCCACTTTCGAATCCCTGCGCACACGCTGGGCAGTGGAAGAAAGGCATTTGATGGAGTTTGTCGATGGTCTCAGCGACGAGAGACTCAACACCGCCTTCAAGTACACGAACCTGGCAGGCAAGCCCCTGACGAAAATTTTGTGGCAGGCGATGGCGCACGTGGTTAATCACGGCACGCAACATCGCACCGAAGCCGCAGCAATGCTCACCGAACTCGGTCATTCGCCCGGAGATATTGATTTCATCTATTTTTTGGATTGAGAGTTAATTTCAGGTGACAGTCACTTCGGCGTGACTGTCACCTCACTGAGTAGACCATGTTCAAAAACCTTCGCCATTTCCTCATTCACTACCGCTACAGCATTTCCGTCTTTATTTTGCTGAATGTCGCCTGTGCGGTCGTCGTTGGGCTGGTCCTGGCACGTGTTGCATACACTGATTCGAGCAGGCACATGGGGCTGGTTTGGAATCTCTTCCTGGCCTGGATCCCCTTTATGCTGGCTTATTTTGCCCACGCGATTTCATGGAGACGTGCAGCACTTTATCTCATCATTCCGGGCATTGCCTTTCTATGGCTGATCTTTTTCCCCAATGCACCCTACATGCTTACCGACCTGCAGGACCTGTCGCGCAGGGCGGCTGGTGCGCCGCTCTGGTATGACGTGATCATCATTGTCTGGTCTTCGTGGACGGGGATGCTGCTGGGTGTGATCTCCCTCTACCTGATGCAGGATATTATCATTCGCAGGTTCGGCAGGCTCGCAGGCTGGACCTTTGTCTTCGTTATCTCAGCCCTGAGCAGCTTCGGCATCTATATCGGTCGCTTTGTGCGCCTGAACTCGTGGGACATCCTGCAGAACCCGGCTGAGACCACTCAGGAGATCCTTGGCATTATCATTGACCCGAGCATGCGCCTGGCAGCGTTCACGCTCCTGTACACGTTCTTCTTCCTGTTCATCTTTCTCCTGCTCTACTCGTTCAGCCATATGCTGCGTGAGCAGACCGTGAGAATCCAGGACACCCTTGAGTCTCCGAATGCACAAAGACAAGCGTAGCAGTCCCGTGGACAAGCGTAGCACGCCGCGCAGCGGCAGTGTGGGCAATCTGGCGCTGGTCCTTTTGCGCGGGGGCGGCGATCTCGCCTCAGGCGTTGCTCTGCGCCTGCAGCGTGCCGGGATCAACGTCGTCATCACGGAACTGGCACAGCCGCTGGCTGTCCGCCGGGCAGTTTCCTTCGCCGAGACCGTCTATGAGGAGCGGCACACCGTCGAGGAGGTGGCAGCGCGGCTCGTAAAACCGGAGCAGGTCCCGGCTGCGCTGGAAGCGGGCGAAATCCCCGTGCTCATCGATCCGAATGCAGATATCCTTCTTTCCTCTTTCCTGTTTCTTGTCGTCATCGACGCTCGCCTCCTCAAAGCCCCTCCCACTCCGCTTCCAATCGACGTCCCACTCCATATCGGGCTGGGACCGGGCTTCCACGCGGGAGTGGACTGCCAGGCGGTGATCGAGACCCGCCGCAGTCACACGCTTGGACGCGTCTACTGGGATGGAACCACCCAGCCTGATTCGGGTCAGCCCGAGGGCGAGCCGCGCCGTGTCCTGCGCGCGCCGAGTGATGGCATCTTGAAAGGTCACAAACAGATCGGCGAACACTGTGAACCCGGCGAATTGATTGCCGCAATCCAATCGTCGATCGTCAATCGCAAATCTGAAATCGTAAGTCCATTCAGGGGTGTGCTGCGCGGATTGATCCGCGACGGCATTCATGTGACGAAAGGCTTGAAGATCGGCGACGTGGACCCGCGCGATGATCCCAGCGCATGTTTTCTGGTGTCCGACAAGGCGCTGGCGATCGGCGGGGCTGTGCTGGAGGCGATATTGACCAGGGAGGAAATACGAGGAACCTTTTTTACCACGAAGGACACGAAGGGGCACTAAGGTTTTAAATTCTTCCGGAAAATCTATGCAAATCAGTGAGTTCACTGCAAAAACCTTTTTCACCACAAAGGCCTGCACTGAGCCTGTCGAAGTGACACGAAGGGGCGCTAAGGTTTTAAATTCTTCCGG
>JAFGCG010000055.1 GCA_016932715.1 Anaerolineales bacterium | reverse complement strand
TTCTTTTTACATAGGAATATCCCCAAGACTGGGGTAGGTCACGATGTAGGTAAACATCTCTGGGTGTCGATGTGGGTAAACAATACAAGATCTCGTGGATTGAGAGTGTTGTCTAGTAGCGGAGAGGGCGGGGGATGTCTCCGCAGCGCGATTTTGCGCGTTTTGTTCCAACTGGTAAAGCAATGCTTGTTAGCATATGGCCCTGTCAAGGCCGAGATCGCGGGTCCGAATCCTGTCGGGACCGCTCCGCGAAATTTCGATAGACCGCACGCTGGAGAAATTGAACCAGCGTGCGGTCTGTTTTTAAACAAATGAGAGTGACCTATTCCTCAGGAACGGATCCAACTTTCGATTCAGGATTGGAGCAGAGGACAACCAGACAGTCCGTGACCATAGTAAGCACGGCTGTCTGGTTGTCAGTAGAGCGGGTGGCTTACAAAATCAGGGGCACATGGGACTCAGCTTGTTCGTTTCATTGATCGCATCGTACCAGAAATACTCTTCATTATCGCTAAAATAGTAATACGTTGCTCCATTCGGTGCCATCACAACGGTGATCCCCCCATAGCCAGACATAAATGGGATCCAGAACGAGCAGGCATATTGAGGAAATTCGGATGGAGTCATCTCTTTTGCCCAGAAGCCATTGTTGTATTTGAAGGCCGTCGTGCCTGTCGTGTCCATGCCCCGATCGGCAGAGTCATCCTGCATGGAATCGGCCAACATACTTGCATTAAGGATCTGCGAACCGTTGATCATCCCATTTTGGTTGTTCAACAAGATGGCAACTTTGGCGATATCGTCCTGTGTCCAGAAGAGCCCATAGCCGCCAAGCGGCGCGCCTGTAGGGCTGTTGTCTGTACGCAGGGTCGTAAGTGTTCCCGCAGAGAGTTTGAGCGGCACATAGACTTGATCGCGCACCATGTTGAAGATATCCCCGCCGCCCTGTGTGACGTAATAGTTGTTCATGGCGCGCGCGAGGATGAAGGTATCGGAGGAGTGATAGACCCATAACTGGCCGGGCAATCTACGGTTGGGAAAGTTGAAGGCAGCTGTGATCTTGTTTGTGTATGGCTCAGCAAGGAAGAACGTTTCCATGTACGAGCCGGCTTCGTCTGCTTCATATCCCGCGAGACGATAGTTGCCTGTGGCCATATCAATCGCGTGATTGAACGTGACCGTTGTCCAAACACCGGGGCTGGATGCATATTCAGAGACATAGTCTTTGATCAGGAGGTTGTATGTGTTCACGCCGTAAAGCTGACCCAGCCTCATCAGGGCAACGCTGGCAAATGCAGACTTCGCGGTCGAATACGACGGCAGGCGCAGACTGCCACAGTACGCGTACTGGCCGTAACGCGTGCCGCACCCTGAGACATAGTTTGTGCCGTTGATGACCACCCCATAGCTGGTCATGTGCGCGGCAGTGACGCCACTGCCGAAGGCTGAAACATCAACACCGGAACCTGGAAAATCTGTTGCCAGATCGGCAATTGGTTTTGTGGGCAAACGATTTGTCACTTCAGCAGCATGATTGGATCTCAGCGTCGCCGCGTTCGGGATGGTTTGGGCTGTATACGCCGCGGACAGCTGCCCCCACATGTTGAACTTGAAGTACACACAGGTCTCCTGTGTGATTTGATAGCGAACGTTCGAGACACTGACGCCATTGAAAAGGAAGGTCATCACACCGTTATGCGTGCAATTGGAGTTGCGCTGAATGAGCGCGAATGGGAATGAGACGCGCGCATAACCATTGTCGCTGTTCTCTTTCCAGATGCGCCCGGGACCAACGATGTAATTCCAATAGGGATGGCCGGTATAGGACAATCCCTGACTGACAGGAATGAAGTGGCTGCCATTTTGCACGAACTGGAAACTGAACTCCGGCAGATGCTTGCGGGGCGAGTCGCCGCTGCCCGTGTAGGCGTAGTCGTCGCGGATTTCGCTAAAGCCACCGCTCGTCGCTTCGTTGAACAATTCCAGACGACCTTCGAATGTATGCTCGGGCATAGCTGCATTGGCAGGCAAAGCAAAGGCGCCGTCATCGACAGGAGCCGTGCTTGAGCCGCTCATTAGATTGTTGTACGTCAAGAGTGTGCGGGTAACATCCCCGGAACCCGTCAGTGGATCGCCAGGGACGGTCGAACCCGGAATGGGAGTCGGGGTCGGGCCGGTTGGTGTGGGAGTATTCGTCGGCCCGGACGCGGGTATGCCGCTGACTGTCAGATCTTCTGCGTAACAATAGTCGCCCAGCGCGTCGCCCGCAGCGCGGTAGCGGACCTGAAAGCTGGGATTTTGATCGGCTGCGGCGCTCAGGCTCGCGGTCCCGGCGAAGAACGTGGAAGTGTCCTGCCCGTTGCCGAGGGAGGCGATTGCCGTCCAACCTGAGCCTGTATTGACCTCCACATAGCAATGATCCGGATTCTCGAGCGCGCTGGCGGCTATGTTCCAGGTTACACCGATCCCGGTGTAGCCGGCCGTCGAAATCGTGCGCGTGATCGTTCCGGTTCTCCTCAGGCGTACCGAATTCGGTTGAATGGAGGGGGCTGCGACGCTCGCAACATTGCTGCTCGCCGCCCAATCGCTGTAGCCTGTATTGAAATTGGTAAAGTAGATCGTGGCAGATTGCTGTGCAAACACAGGATCCCCCAATGCAAGCAATATCAATAAAACTACCATCCAGACGGATAGCGACTTAGGAAAAACTTTTCTTCTCATGGGATCTCCTTTGGCTGTTAACAAAAAATCTGGAACGCAACCTGCTTTGCAATGTCGCGTTCCAGATCATCGAACGAATTAATGTCCGTTGGGATTCTCCAATTCGCGGAAAAATTTGAGTGCGCCCAACCTCTCAAAACTGCCTCTCGTCAGCGCGCCATCTTTGTAAGGCGGGAAGGTATGCCCGGCGTCCCGCAACTGCTTGAGGGTTTGCGCCAGCCCCAGCGTGCCGTATTCACGCGTCCGCGTGGTGTGATCGAGATCTAGCATTTCGGTGATGAAGGTTTGGTTCGTGGAGGCCTCCTGTAAGATGCGTCCATCGGGGTCGATGATCGTAGAACGGCCTCCGCCCCACATCCCGACACCATTCACGCTGACAAAATAGCACTGATTGAACAACGCGTTGGCGCGTGCCATCACCAGCTCAAGTTCGCGGTCCGACGTGGGTGTGAGAGTGGGCTGCAGGATCACTTCCGCGCCCATCCATGCCAGGGTGCGTGCCACCTCCGGAAACCACATGTCGTAGCAAATGCACAAACCGAATCGTCCCACATCGGGGATATCGAATACGCAAAATTCATTCCCCGACGAGGTGCCTGCTTCATAGGGAAGCCACGGAAACATTTTGCGATACCTAGCAACGATTTCGCCTTCCGGCGAGATTACCAGCGCCGTGTTGAACATCTTATCGCCTTCGAGTTCCCACATTGAACCCGGCAGGAGCCATTGCCCGGTCTTGCGTGCCAGCGCGCATAAACGCTCGGCCAATGGACCGGGGATGGGCTCGGCGTTTTTCTTCCACCATTCCTTGTCTTCGGGCGTCAGGAACTGCACCAGGCCGGGCACAACCAATTCATGGAACATCACCATGTTAACCCACGGGAAACTTTTGCTGATATTCAGCGCGACATCCGACATCTTGTCGATGGTCTCATGCGCGTTCCATGGAACAACGGTCATCTGCACACCTGCAATTCCAAATAAACGAGTCATAAATGGCTCCTCATTCCTCCACAAAATGACAGGCAACAAAACGCCCGCCTCTTACCTGACGAAAATCGGGTTCTGCTATTTTGCATTTTTCCTGAGCTAAAGGACAGCGCGTGTGAAAGCGACAACCTGACGGCGGATTCACGGGGCTCGGCACGTTCCCCTCCAAAATCACCAGCTCGCGCCTTTCGATCTCCACAACGGGAAGAGGGATCGCGCCAAACAAGGCTTTTGTATACGGATGCAATGGCTCATTGAACACATCTTCCGACCTGCCAAGCTCCACCAGCTTTCCCAGGTACATCACGCCAATCCGGTCACTGATATGTTGCACCACGTTCAAATCGTGGGAGATGAAGATGTACGTGAGACCCTTTTCGCGCTGCAGGTCCTGAAGCAGGTTGATGATCTGCGCCTGCACCGAAACATCCAATGCGGAGGTCGGTTCATCCAACACGACCAGGCGCGGGTTGACAGCCAGGACACGCGCAATCGCCACCCGCTGGCATTGTCCGCCCGAAAGCTCATGCGGGAAGCGATCCAGGTGATGTTCGCCAAGTCCCACCTGCTCGAGCAGTTCCAGCGAACGCGCCCGGGCTTCGCTCTTCGAGACAAATCCATGCGTGAGCAATGGCTCCGAAACCACATCGACGATCCTGAAACGCGGACTGAGCGATGAAAGCGGATTTTGAAAAACGATCTGCATTGCGCGGCGCATTCGTCGCATGGCCGCACGCGGCAGGCTGGTAATCTCACACCCGTCGAAAATGACCTTTCCAGCGGTCGGCTCGATCAACCGCAGGAGCATTCTGCCAAGCGTGGTTTTGCCACAGCCCGATTCGCCTACCAAACCCAATACCTCGCCATCATAAACATCCAGGCTCACGCCATCCACCGCGTAAAGCGTCCGCGGTGTGGATTTGTCAAAGCGCGCGAGCCAGCCGCCGGGCAAGGCGAAATATTTCTTCAGGTTTTGAGCAGTAATCAAAGGTTCGTTAGACATTGTGGTCATGGATTGGCAGGTAGAAAACAGGCGCTTTCATGTGACTCGCCCACCGGTTTTAAAGGCGGCGTCTTTTGAAAACAAAGTTCAAAAGCAGATGAACAACGCGGTGCGAATGTGCAGCCGTTCAGCTCAGTGGAATTAGCAGGGACCGTCCCCGGGATGGCCGCCATTTTTTGTCCGCGTGAACCGGGTCGTGGGATCGCGTTCAACAGCCCCTGGGTGTATGGATGATGGGGATACTCGTACACAAAATAGGTCGGCGAAATCTCCACCACATTCCCGGCATACAGAACCGCCATGCGATCACAGGTTTGCGCCACCACACCCAGGTTGTGCGTGATCAAAATGATGGATAGATTGAATTCCTTTTGCAGGTCACGCAGCAAATTCAGGATCTGTGCCTGGATGGTCACGTCCAAAGCTGTGGTCGGCTCATCTGCAATCAGGAGCGACGGACGACACGCCAACGCCATCGCGATCATCACACGTTGCTGCTGCCCGCCGGAAAGTTGATAAGGGTAGGATGTCATCACACGCTTGACGTCGGCCAGCCTAACGGCCGCGAGGCTTGCCTCCGCCTGATCGCGCGCCGCCTTGCGGTCAAGTTTTAGGTGCTGCCGGATCACACGCATGATCTGCTCGCCGATCGTGAACACGGGATTAAGCGAAGAGGTTGGGTCCTGAAAGATCATGGCGATACGCCGGCCGCGTACCTTGTTCATTTCAGCAGATGGTAGTTTCAGTAGATCCTTTCCCTCAAACCGTATTTCGCCCCACACCCGCGCGGACTTTGGCAGGAGGCGCAAAATCGAAAGCCCGGTGACCGTCTTGCCGCAACCTGTTTCCCCAACCACGCCGAAGATCTCGCCGCGCTGCACGTCGAAGGAGACATTGTTCAAAGCCCTTTGGATCCCGCGCCCGGTCTTGAACTCGATCTCCAGGTTGCGGACGGACAGTAGATCGCTCATTTGTATTGCCTCGGGTCGAAGATATCGCGCAGCGTGTCACCCAGCAGATTGAACGCCAGCACAACGATAAAAATGGCACTCCCCGGGAACGTGGAAATCCACCATTGATCCAAAATGAGCGCGCGACCCTCGCTGATCATCAAGCCCCAATCGGGCGCGGGCGGCTGTGTGCCAAGACCAATGAATGCCAGTCCGCCCATGGCAAGGATGACCGTCCCCAGATCAACAGTTGCCTGCACCAGGATGGGAGACATCGTGTTGGGAAGGATGTGCCTCAGGATGATGACCGCATCGGAAACACCCGTTGCCTGCGCGGCCTCGACGAAATATTGCTCCTTCAAGCTGACGGCCACCCCGCGCGCGATGCGTGTGTACCACGGCCACCAGGAGACAACCAGCGCGATGGCAGCTTTGTCGAGCCCGCGCCCGATGGACGCGGTAATCGCCATGGCCAGTAACAGGGAAGGAAATGCAAGGAACAAATCCGTCAGGCGCATGATCGCTTCATCGACCCAACCGCCTTTGTAGCCGGCCAGTGCGCCGAGCGGAGCGCCGATCAACACTGCAAATAAAACGACACCCATCGGAACGACGAGGGCCGGGCGCGCGCCGTAGATGATCCGGCTGAGAATATCCCGTCCCAGCCTGTCGGTGCCGAGCAGATGTTTCGCGGACGGAGGGTCCATACTTTCAGAAGCGTTCGTGCGCCCCTGTCCCTGCTCGGGGTATGGAGCGATAACCGGCGCCAGGACAGCCAGCAGCACGAACAGAATAATGACAACTGTGCTGATTAACGCCAGCGGATCACGCGCGATGACATTCCACACGTGGCGTGATGTGCGTTGAGCAGGAAGGAGATCGGTGGCAATCGTGGTCATAATTACTTCAACCGAATGCGCGGATCGATCCACGCCTGCATGAGATCAACGATCATGTTGATCAACACATAACCGCCCGCGCCGAAAAGGGTCACGCCCATGATGGCGGGATAATCCACGTTCAGCAGCGAGCGGACTGTGAACAGGCCAAGCCCCGGCCAGTTGAAAATGACTTCGACAAAGAACGTTCCCGTTAACGCGTAAGCGACGGTGAGCCCGATCACTGTCAATGTGGGACTGATGGCGTTCTTCAATGTATACATGTATGTGATCACCCATTGCTGAATGCCGTAGGCGCGCGCCGTGCGGATGTAATCCTGCCCGAGCACTTCGAGCATGGCCGCGCGGGTCATGCGTGCGATGAGTCCAATAGGATAGGCAGCCAGAGTGAACGCGGGCAGGATCAGGTGCAGAAAAACGTCTTTAAACGCAACCCAGTTCAGGGTCACGAGGGAATCGAACAGGAGGAAGTTGGTGATCGATTGGATGGGGCTGACAAAGCGCAGATCCGAATCCACACGTCCCGCAAGGGGTAACACATCCAGGTTACGAAAGAAAGCGATCTGCATCAGCAGTCCCAGGTAAAAGGCCGGCATGGATACGCCGACGATGGAAATCGTGCGGACGACCACATCCAGCGGACTGCCCTGCCGGCGCGCGCTCAAAACACCCAGAGGCACGCCGATGAGGACGGCAATGAATATTCCCATGAAGAGCAATTCCAGCGTGGCAGGCAAACGCTCGGCAAGCTCTTGCGTGACGGGCCGTTTGGTGCTGATGGAATTGCCAAGATCGCCGTGCAGAAGCTCACCCATATAGACCGCGTACTGAACGGGGAGCGGTTTATCCAGCCCAAGCTGTTTGCGAACGCGTTCGATGTCTTCGGTGCGCGCCTTCGGACCGATGTAAAGCGCGGCCGCGTCAGAGGGAATGACGCGCGACAGGAAAAACGTGATGAGCGAAACGCCGACCAGCACGAAGAGAGCTGTGAACGAACGTCGAAGAATGAAATCGAGAAGGCGCATTTTCTTTTTTCCTCTCCCTTCAAGAGCAAACAGAAGGGAGAGGAGATCAGGGGAAAGGGCTACTTCGCCGCACGCAATTCATAGAAGAAGTAACGCACGAACGGGTAGTTCAAATTATATTTGAAACCTTCAATATGCTTGGGCACAATGAAGACATCCATTGTGTCGAAGAAGAGCACAGCGGGCGCCTCTTCGATCAGGATCTTCATGGCTTCCACATATTTGGCTTTTGAGCCTTCGTAATCGGTGGCGGTCAGCGCACCCGCTTCATCCATCAATCCGTTATATTGATCGTTCTTCCAGTAGGACAGGTTGAACTTGGTCACATTCAGATACGGAGCTTCGGCGCCTGCATAGAACATGGACCACATGTTGTCCGCGCCCGCATCGGAGTAGGTCGGCCAGTAGAGCAGGAGGAACATATCCTGTGCATTGGCGGGATCGGCCTTGGCAAGCTCCCATTGCTGACTCCACGCCATGGGTTCGATGCTGACATTTACACCGATCTGCGCAAAGGAATCTTTGATGAGCGGGGCGAAGGCTTCCTCGGTCGCGTTCTCGGCTGCGTAAGTAAGACGAATATCGAAGCCGCCACCTTCATGACCCGCCTCTTTCAAAAGCTCTTTGGCCTTTTCAAGGTCATATTTATATTGAAATACGCTGCCATCCCAGGGGAACACACCCGCAGGCACGGGTCCGAAACTTTGCGTGCCCAGACCCTGCGCACCGATGGCAATGATGTCATCGTAAGGAATGGCGTAGGAAAGCGCCTGGCGTACCTTTACATCATCCAGTGGAGGGCGAAGGGTATTGAAGAAGCCGACATAGTTGAAAAAGGATGGCTCTCTATAGACAGTGAAATTGGGATTGCTCTCGAAGATATTGAGATTATCAAGCGGGGGAGCGGTGATTAAATCTACGTCACCACCTTCCAGCATCTGTACGCGGACAGCCGCCTCAGGTACGATTGAAACAACCACCTTATCGAACTGTCCATCCTCCCAGCCGCCCCAATAGTCTTCATTGCGAGTGAAAACGATTTCCGCATCAGGCGTATAGGACTCGACTGTATACGGCCCCGTGCCATGGCTCTTGCCATCACTCCAGAAGTTTTCGTCCGCCGCGGCGGCATCCAGCGCCTTCGGGCTGACGATCCACGCGCCGTACAGGGAGGAAGCGATCAAATCCACAGGCGCGGCGTAGGTTAGGTTGAGCTTTACAGTCAGGTCATCCACCACCTCGACCGAATCCAATGGGAGCCAGATGAAGGACGCACCGGCATGGTCCGCCGCAGCTTCAATGGATTTCTTCACCGCTTCGGCATTCAGCGGCTCTCCATCGTGGAACTTCACGCCGGAGCGGAGATGGAACGTATAGGACAGACCATCGTCGCTCACCTCCCAGCTCTCGGCAAGCAGTGGAGTGTATTGTTCAGCTGAACCTAGTGGATTGATGCGTAACAGCTGTTCATACACATTGGCAAGATACGAAGCCTCAGTCGAAAATGAAGCAACAGGATCCCAGGTAGTGATGTTGGCTGTATTGGCAATCTTCAGCACCACAGGCATGGCAGGCGCAGTGGTGGCGGGCGCTTCTGTGACCGTGGAAACCTCTGTTCCGGCAGGCGGCTCTGTCGCGGCCGGGCCACAGGCAGTCAACACGATTACGGCTGCGGACAAAAGAGACAGGACAAGCAAGACTCTTTTCATGGATTCTCCTCTCATCTTTGATGAATTGTGAGGAAATGCTACCATAACCAGTTTGCAAAAACTTTGCAAAGAATTAGCGTTCATCCGGGTTTTCACACTATAATTCACCCAGCATGAAGCCATCCCTTCTGCTGAGCACAAAGTTCACACCACCGCCAACCGGGGGACATCTCCCACGTCCTCATCTCATCCAATGGCTGGAGCGTCACAACCAGCATCGGCTCATCCTCCTTTCCGCGCCGCCCGGCTACGGCAAGACCACCCTGCTTGGGGACTTTCTCAGCGCTCATTCCGGACCGGCGGCCTGGTACCAGCTCGAGACGTCTGATTCTGATCCGACCGTCTTTCTTACTTTCCTGATCGAATCCATTCGTCGTACAAAATCGCTTCCAAAACGACCCGGCAACCTCGGGCAGAACGCGCAGGCCCTGCTCGACAGCCCCGAGGCAGGGACAAGCCCGCGCCGTGTGTTGACCGTGCTCATCAACGAACTTGCCGAACAGATCAACGCTCCACTATTGATCGTTCTCGATGATTATCACTTTATTACCAGCCCCGTTGTCCATCAATTAGTGGATTTCCTGCTGGAAAGCGCGCCGCCTTCTTTGCAGCTTATCATTTCCACTCGAACCGATCCGCCGCTCTCGCTGGCGCGCCTGCGCGCCCACGGACTCCTGGCTGAACTGCGCGCCAATGACCTGCGTTTTCGCGACGATGAAGTCGCCTGCCTGCTTCAGCGCGAGGTGCCGGATCTGCCAGCTGATAGCCTGACTCTCCTGTGCGAAAAGACGGAGGGTTGGGTGGCGGCGCTACAGATCATCTGTAATTCGCTCGCAGGTCAAAATACTGAAGCTGCCCGGGCGATGGTTTCGGCGTTGAGCGGCTCGCATCGCTTTGTCTTTGAATATTTTGCCGAGGAAGTCTTTCGGCGTCAGTCCGAGGAGACCCAATGCTTCCTCCTGCACACTTCCATCCTTGCTCAAATGGATGCAGCTTCCTGTAATGCGGTTGCCCGGGTCCGGAACGCCCAGGACATGCTCGAAGAGTTGGAAAATCAGAATCTCTTTTTAACCAGCCTGGATGTGGAACGACACTGGTATCGTTATCACCTTCTCTTCCGCGAATTTCTGTTGAGCAGATTGAGTCGCGACCATGGCGCTCAGGTGAGTGAGTTGGAAGGACGCGCAGGCGCGTATTACGAAGCACAAAACGAATATGAGGCTGCCTTCCTGCATTATGTCTCTGCCAGGGATTTTGCATCTGCTGCTCGCGTGGCAGCTGTCTTTGCGGGAGATTATGTCGAACGCGGGCGTGTGGAAGTTCTGCATCGTTATCTTAAGATGCTTCCTGCGGAAACCCTGCGGGCCAATCCAGAGTTATTGCTCCAACATGGGAATGCGCATCGCAGGCTGGGAGAAGCAGGTCTGGCAATCATCGCTTATGAAGACGCGCGCAGTTGTTTCGCCTCGCAGAAAAATGACTCCGGCGTCAGCCGGGCTCTGACCAGACTCGCGGAAGTCCATCGCGCCCAGGGCAACTACCGTCAGGCAGAAATGCTGGCCACCCAGGCGCTCGACGCTGCACTGGAAAACGATCATACTGCGCGCGCCGAAGCGTTGATGGCGCTGGCGAAAAGCACAGGCTTCCTGAGCGGCATGGATCGTGGGCAGACACTGGCCGAACAAGCCGTGGAGGAAGCGCGCAAATCGGACTCGCTTTCCCCCCTGGCGCGCGCGGGCTTCCTGCAGTCGCTGGGTCAAATCTGCTGGTGGCACGGCGACCCGCAAGCCGCGGTGCAATACGCGCAGGAAGCATTGCTCCTCGCCCCCGATGAACTTTCTGCGATCACGGCACAGGCCTGCCTCCTGTTGGTATCACCGCATCTGTACTGGCATGAGTTTGAAACTGCTCTCCGTTATGCCGAGCGCGGACTCGAGATCGCGCAGGTTCTGCATCTCAATGAATTAATGCCAGCCGCCTACACCGCACTGGGAAATGTGTTGACCCGGCGTGGTGAACCGGCCCGCGCCGAGGCTGCCCTGCGCCAATCTGTGGAACTGGCTGGGCAACTGGGCATAGCCTCCTACGAACAACTCATGGCAACAGGTTATCTTGCCTATAATTTGTACGGTCAGGGACGCGTGGACGAAGCCTGGCAGCTTGCAGAGGGCGCGCTCTGGGCCTACACGGGGAGTTCCGATGCCTATGAGGCCTTCGTCTGTCGAAGTGTGCTGGCAGACGTGGCGCTGGAGAAAAATCAACTCCAGCGCGCCGAAAGTCTGTTCACCGAACTCGTGCAAACAGGCCAAAGGCGCCAGTTCCGCATCCCGCTTGCCATGGTCTATTTTGGACTGGCATACATTCATCTGGTGACAGATCGCAAGGAGACGGGCATCCAACATGCCTGCACTGCGCTTGAATTGATCGAACCGACGCGCGCGATCCAGCTTTTCATCGACCAGGGTGAGCGCAGCCGCGTGGTGTGTAATGCGTTGAAAGATGTGGGATATGCCAATCCGTTCCTGGATAAAGTGCTCGAGAATCTGCCGGGCAGGAAAAGCACCAGGGTCACTACAGTTTCAAACCAATCCGTGATCAAGATCAGGTGTCTGGGGAGTTTCCGTGTCTTCGTGGGAGAGGAGGAGATCTCGCAGGAACGCTGGGTCTCCGCCAAAGCACGCGACCTGTTAGCTTATTTTGTGACGTTCCGCGGCGAGCACATCCCTGCCGACCGCGCCTTCGATGCCATCTGGTCCGAAAAAGCGGGGCGCGGCTTGACCGCCTTCCACACGGCGCTCTCGCGTCTGCGAAATGCACTGCGGATAAATGATGATTCGCCGCGCTTCATCCTGGTCGAATCAGGCAACTATCGTCTGGACGTGGCGCGCTTCTCCATCGATGTGGACGAGTTCGACTCATCGCTTGCGACAGCCCGCGTCACTTCAAACGATGAAACTGCCGCACGTTTCCTCGAGCAGGCCACCAGCCTGTACAACGCCGAATATCTTCAAAACTTTTATTACGATTGGCTGTTCCCTGAGCGCCGCCGTCTGACACAATCCTACCTGGGTGCGCTGCGCTCGTTGGCAGACCATCACTACACTCATAAGCGTTATACCCGCTCTCTTGAACTGCTCGAACGCGCCTTACGCGTGGACAATTTGCAGGAGGATCTGCATTGTCAGTCCTTGCGTGTCTACGCCGCGCTCGGCGACCGTTCAGGGCTGGTCAATCAATACCAGGAGATGAAGCGGGTCCTGGAAAAAGAATTGAATATGGAACCCCTGCAAAGCACAGCGAAGCTTTATCAAAGTTTGCTGGAGAGATTCAGAAAGTAAAATAACACACTTCTGTGCACATAAACCCAACTACATCAAATTGAGCTTTCGACGGAACTGCCATTCCCCGCCAAAGTATGTAGACTGGATTTCCTTTGGAAACATCCATTTGCAAGAGCAACAAAAACTCCTGATGCCCTAGATAGTAGTGGTTCAGTGGGTGTCGAATAACAAGTCAGCAATCCACTATAATCAATAAAGGGCATTTCCCCGCAGCTTGCTGCGCTAAAATAGGCGCATGAGCAAACTGATCAGGAAAAGCCACAACGTTTCGATCTTGTTATACCATTTTGTCTGTCCAGCCAAATATCGTCGAGTTGTGTTTGATAGCCACGTGGACGAAGTTTTGAAAGAGGTATGTCTGGAAATTGCCAAGCGCTATCAAATCGAGTTCATTGAGATTGGGACCGACAAGAACTATGTGCATTTTCTGATCCAATCGGTACCGACCTACAGTCCAAAACAGATCATCCAGATGGTCAAGAGTCTGACAGCCCGAGAAATATTCAAGCGTGCTCCGGAGGTCAAGAAGCAATTGTGGGGTGGTGAATTCTGGACGGATGGCTACTAAGTGGGCACGGTCGGGCGACAAGGAAATGAGGAGACGATCAAAAGGTATGTGCAACGACAAGGTCATCCAGAAGAGTACAAACAATTGCATGTGCAACAATTACAGTTGTTCGACTAGCTCTTGCAAATTCGATACCCCGCAGCTTGCTGCGGCGTAGTTCATTACTGTTCAGGTGATATCTCTAGCTGTTCGAACAGCCTTGATCCTAGCTTTGGCCGGACTCCTCTGGAGGTGCTGGCTTATCTACGATCTACAACAGCCTCATCTGATACCCAAATTTTGTCGTTTGCGTGGCTATTATTGTGTGAGTTTGCACGACGCGCTGGATATCAAACGCCGCGCCTCACAAGGGATTTCTGCGATCTGGAAACTTTCCTAAAGAAGCTTATATCTCTCGGCAAGCTGTTACATGAGAATTTTACAGTTGGGAGATTAGATTACGGTGATGAAAAGCTTTATACCGCGTGGCTGCCTACCAGGATGATAAAGAGTGACTACGGTATTGCTCTTGATGATCTGCTTCGATTACGGATATTTGATGTTTCGCCAGTGTTACCTAGTATTCGGTTTTTGTTTTTGTGTCTTCAGGAGCTGGTAATGATTCTGTACGCTCATTATTTTGGCCCATTCCAATATTCTATTTTGGATAGACTGCTTCTCGGTTCAAATCTCGAGACGTTACGCGCTATTCAGCGTGTGGCTCAGAGTGTTCCTGTGCTGTTCAATGACAGCGCACGCTGATAATTAAACTCTATTATGCGAAAGGATCAAATTGCCATGATTACTAAAGACTCTTACTTGCCCGTAATTGCGTGCCCTGAACGGCTAGGGGGTAGATGGTTGAATAAATATAAATATCCTGTGAGTAGTTGCGATGGGTTGCCGATCGATGCCCGTGCGGCAGCTATCCAGGAAGTCACAAAGCGGTTAGTAGAAGCTAGCCCAGATGCGACTTTGTGCGTTGAGGTAGATACACCTGGCAAGTGGTATATCGATGCACTTAAGTCTGCATTGCGCAAAGATTCGCTGCCTATTGCAATCATGCCATTGGGTAGAGAGCCAACTCTGTTGGATTTTGCAGTACCACCGATTACATCCCACTATAAGCCGCCTCAGCCAACTTTTGCCATGAAGTACTACGACGAGAACCGTTGCGGTCGTCGGGAACGCAGTTTACTCCGGGTAGCAAGGGGACTGGCTCGTATGTCGACTGCCCGGACGTGGGAAATTGCATCTGTGTCGGGCATAAGCCATACCCATGTATTGCAACGGCTCGCTGAACTTGGGGAAAGAGGGTATGTGCAGCCAACGACAGCAGGTAAATATCCTGCCTGGGAGCTTACTAAGGATGGAATTTCCTGGGTTCAAAAATTTTGGAATGTTCCCCCTGATATGCGTTTTGCATCACGGCGGCAGGAGCAACGTTACGCCGGACAGAGGCATCGTTATGTTTCTCGGATGGGTCGCTCGCGGATAACTGCAGCATATCGTAGCGTATACGATGTTTGGGAATATTGGACGGAGTTCTTTCTGGATCCAGTATATCCTGATGCATTAGCGTGGGGAGAGCTTGCTGGCGTAGAAACGCTGACCTTGATTGAGGTGGATGCCGGCCATATGTCTCGTCAGCAGATTTCCATTGCTGCTCATCGCTGGGATTGCCGTCCAGGATGCGGTAGTGACTCACCAAGCCACCTTCGACTTCATTGAGCCAGACCTTGTGTCCATATTCCACCGGACGAGACTCCTTGCCACGACAGATAATGTCGGTATGGGCTTCGAAGAGGCTCACGATCTTCTCCTGGGCAGGCACTTGTTCCCCCTGCAAGATCCGTCGCATGGTTTGGTCGATGACCTGTTCGGTACGAGGCAGGAAGGTTTCCAAGGTTTGTGCCAGACGCTGGGCTTTGACTTCGCTACTGTTGCGCAGATGTTTCTTCGTTTGGCGGGTCATTTCCAATAATTCCTGGTACTGCTGCCGACCGGCTGTCTTGGCTGCCTCGGTCCTCTTGTGAAGGGTTTCCCCGATCTGGCGAGCCAGCTGCTTGGCTGCTTGCGTGAAGTCTTCAAAGGGTTCTTGCACGACCTGCTTCACCAACTTCCCAGCACGCACCACGGTCCGTGCCAGCACCCGGATTCCATCTGCCAACAAACGGTTGTCACTCGGGGCCCGGATATTGCTCTCCACCACGGTCCCATCCGTGCGCAGCTTGCGCCCCTTCGTCACTTTCCGTTCCACAGCCAACTGCATGATCCGCTCATTGAACTTCTCCAGCGTTTTCGGCTGGATCACATTCGCCCAGCGGAGCAAGGTTGTGTCATCTGGGACATCGTTCAAATACACTCGGCAGAACTGCCGCAGACTCAAACTATCTCGCACCACTCGCTCCGTCTCTGCATAGCTGTACCCGTACAACCGCTTCACCACCAGCATCCGCAACACGACATCGACCGGCGTGGAATTCCGTCCCGTTTCCCTCGTCTTGGGATACCGCTTCGACAAATCTGCCCGGATCAGCCGATACAGCCTCTCATCCTCCAGATAGGCATCGATCTTCTTCAATTCCGCTGAAAGTTCTGGAGGGTATCCTAGCAGGTCTTCGAAACGTTTGTCAATTGGGTAATGTTCCACTAACATTGGAGTGCCTCCGCGGTATGGGTTTGGTTTTGTCACCTATCTTGTACCAAAGAGGCTTTTCGTTTGTCAATTGTTAAAGTTCAATTGATGCCTTTTGCACCAGAAACTAAATTACCTGCGGACCGACTATGTGCCGCGGCGGATCACCGGGGGGAATTCTTGCAAACTTGCGCCGAAAACTGTCTACAACCTCTATGTGAGCAGGGTGATCCTGCCCTGGTTGATAGAATGACTAGAGATCCCATCTGATTGCCTTACAGAACGATTTTGGGACGCAGAAAAACGCTGATTTTCGCTGATTCAAGACAAAAAATCTGCGTTTTCAGCG
>JAFGCG010000054.1 GCA_016932715.1 Anaerolineales bacterium | reverse complement strand
CACCACGAAGGACACAAAGGGACACAAAGGCTTAAGAAAACAAGGAAAAATCTGCGAAAATCTGTGGAATCCGTGGCTGAATCCTGTTCAAATGAGCACATCAACCAGGTCAAAGCGGAATTTCAAAACGCTCTCTGAAAGCATGAAATCAGTGACCTCACCCTGACCCCACCCCGGCCTTCCTCCGCTTCGCTGCGGAATGCTTCGCGATCCCCGAACGGGGAGGGAATTTTCTCTCAAATCAAATTAGTTCCTGAATTCTCTTGATCACCTGTTTTAAATTCTTCAATACATCTTTATTGCTAACACGGACAACCCGTAACCCTAATTCACTTAAGGTCTTGTCTTGCAGTACGTCGTTTTCTCTTTGCATTTCCTCTTCATGAATACATCCATCCACCTCGATAACCAGTTCCGCCTGATGACAGTAAAAATCGACAATGAAACCTGCGATCACCCGCTGTCTTCGAAAATGGACGCCCAGCTTGTTCCCGCGCAGTTCCTGCCACAGGATCTTTTCGGCAGGGGTCATTTCGCGGCGTAATTCGCGGGCGCGCTGGAGTTTTTCTTTTGTGACTCTTTGACCGGGAATGATATTTTTGACGGGCATGGCTGGATTCTACTGCAAGACCCCACCCTAGCCCTCCCCTAAAGGGGAGGGAACAGACTCCCCTTCCCATTTGGGAAGGGGCTGGGGGATGGGTCACAAAAGTCTCCCGCCTAAAGCGGGAGGTTTGCTTTGTGACCAAAAATGGGGCGGTCGAAGACATGGAATCCGCCGGTCGCATCGGGATAAATCCATCGCTCAGTCCATGAAAGCCCAACGGGCCAGACTTTCGGCTCTGGAAAAATTTAAACAAAAACAGGACGGCTTCCCTCCTCCGCCGTCCCATTCACCAAATCACTCAATCACGAATTTCTGTTACTGTCCTTGCCGCTTTTTTCGCTTCTCTTCCTGTTCTTTCTCGAATTTCAGCTGTTCCTGTTTCCGCAGTTTTTGTTTCTCTTCCTGTTCCTTCTCCAGTTTCAGCTGTTCCTGCCGCCGCAGGATTTGTTTCTCTTCCTGCTCCTTCTCCAGTTTCAGCCGTTCCTGTCGGTGCAGGGTTTGTTTCTGTTCCTGCTCCTTCTCGAGTTTCAGCCGTTCCTGTCGGTGCAGTTTTTCTTCCTGTTCCTGTTCCTTCTCCAATTCCTGCCGTTCCTCCTGTTGCAGCTTCTGTTCCTGTTCATGTTGCTGCTCCAGTTTCAGCCGTTCCTGCAGGTGCAGTTTTTGTTTCTCTTCCTGCTCCGATTCATCTGGTTGTTTTTGTGTCATTATGTTTTCCTCTCGAATATGGGTCCTGACACGTACTTTGTAATTATACAGCCCCTTTTTGTCAGGCTAAACAAAACGGGACGGCAGGCATCCCACCGTCCCAACTTCTTACTTCTTACTTTCTACACCCTACAACTTCGGAAATCTTGATATGACCTTCGCCGCCGTCGCGGGGCGATCCATCACGCCGCCCTGGTGGACCCCGATTGGTGTGCCTTCCCGGGCGTAAGCATTTTCCAGGTATGCCTGTCCGGTCAGGAAGCGCTCGCTGTCCACGGCGCAGGATGCCACCCAGCCGATGCGCTGCTTGGTCTCATTGACCACCGGGTCGCCGTTGTGCGCCATGCGGACGCGCGGCTCGTCGAAGCGGAAGCGGACCACCACGCCCTTGCGTTCCTGCTCGCGGCTCGCGTACGCATCCCGCCCGATGAACCAGGGCTTGTACAGTTTGACATAGGACCCAAACCCGCTTTCCCCAACTCCCAGGTCCCGTTCTCCAAATTTACCCGAATCGAGCCCCATCTCATGCCCGTACAGCGGCAAGCCAGCCTCCGTGCGGAGCGAGTCGCGCGCGCCCAGGCCGATGGGCTTGACGCCGAAGGGTTCGCCGGCTTTCAGGGCAGCGTTCCAGAAGTCCACGGCGCGCTCGGGGTGGACGAACAATTCGAACGCCATCTTCTCGCCGGTGTAGCCCGTGCGCGAGACGATCAGGTCGAACTTGCCGACTTTTGCGTCGCACAACTCGGTGCGTTTTAGTCTCATGATGCGCTCTTTGGTGTAGCTGTCCACGCCCATCGCCAGCAGGATGTCGCGGCTTTTGGGACCCTGAAGGGCGATGTCCACCCGCATATCGGAACCCGCTTGCGGGTCGCGCAGGTTACGGATCTCGGCGTTACAGCCATAGCTTTTCACCCACGGCCGGGCGTTATCGATCTTGACGCGTCCATCCCAGACCGCCTCGAACCACGCCCGGTCCTTGTCGTCGTTGGAGGCGTTGACCACCACGAGGAACTTATCCGGGGCGCGGCGGTAGACGAGCGTATCGTCGATCACGTCCGCCTCAGGGGTCAGGAACTGGCTGTAGAGACTCTCGCCGGGCAGCAGTCCGCCCACGTCGTTGGCGCAGATCGTATCGAGGAACGACGCCGCCTCGGGGCCGCGTACCTCGTAGACGCCCATGTGCGAGACGTCGAAGAGGCCCGCCGCCTGGCGCGTCGCCAGATGTTCCTCGACCACCGACGTGTACCAGACGGGCATATCCCAGCCCGCGAACGGCACCATCTTGGCGCCCATGGCTTTGTGCGTGTCATGCAATGCCGTGAACTTGACGGGTTCCTCGCGTTCGTTCCATTGGAACTCCGGCAGCGGTTCCTTCTGGACCTCCGCGCTGATGCCGATAAAGTAAGGTTTGTCCTCGCTGACGGCAACGGGCGCAGCATGCTGCGCCCCTACCTTAATCGCAGGTTTCTTCACCTGCTCCACCACAAACGGACCCGGAATGCGCTTCTCGCTGAAATCCTTTTCGCCGTCCAGCTTGAATGACATGTATCCGTCCGAGAGATCGCGCAGCCAGGTTGCGACCAGCGCCGCTTTCTTCGTGGGGATCAGGAGCTGGTAGGTCTGATCGTCCACATGGATCAGTGTGCCTTTGATGACGCCTTTGGGCGTCGCGATCGTAGTGGCTTGACTCTGGCCCTTCTGCACATCGCAGAGATCGGAGGAGACCGCGTAATCCAACACCTGCCGCACGCGCCCCCCGCTCAATTCGAAGACGGCATACTCTCCGCCTTTGACTTTGTCATCGATGAAATAAAAGTGAGGATAGCCGCTCTTCTGGTATTTATAGTCAATGCCCGCCTTCTGCGCCAGCTTCCTCACGCGCAGTTTGGCGTCGTTCAAGACATTGAAATCGACTTTGGCGCGGCGCTGCTTGCCTTTGTGAGGCGTATCCACCGCATGCGAGGCGCAGGCGAGCAGCACATCTGCCATGATGTCGGTCAGCTCGCGCGTGGTCTTCTCGTTGAAGCCGCGCTGCGTGATCCATGGCGTGCCGAGGCGAATGCCCGACGGGTCGGCCGAATTCCTGTCGCCGGGGATCGTGTTGCGATTGACGACGATGCCGACGATATCCAGGATACGCGCCGCCTGGTCACCTGTCAGGGGAATGCCATCCGGTGATTTGACCGTGGTCACATCGACGTTGACCATGTGGCTGTCCGTGCCGCCGAACGGGACGCGCAGCCCGCGCTTCTTGAACTGGGCTGCCATCGCTTGCGCGTTCTTAACGGTTTGGGATTGTAATTGCTTGAACTGTTTGGTCTGCGCGAGTTTGAACGCCACTGCCAGCGCCGCAAAGACATTGACGTGCGGTCCGCCCTGTTCGCCGGGGAAGACGGCTTTGTCGATTTTTTTGGCGAGCGCCGCGTCGGTGGTCAGCAGCACCGCCCCGCGCGGACCGTCGAGGCTCTTGTGCGTGGTGGACATGACCACATGGGCGATGCCAACTGGCGAAGACACCACGCCCGCCGCGACCAGCCCGCCGATGTGCGAAATGTCGGCGAGCAAATACGCGCCGACCTCATCCGCGATGGAACGGAACTTCTTCCAGTCGGGAACCCATGAATAGGAGGAGTAGCCCGCGATGATCAGTTTTGGTTTGGTTTCGATTGCCTGGGCGCGGATCTTGTCGTAATCCAGTTTTTCGTTTTCATCGACCGTGTAATGCACCGCGTTGTAATATTTCCCGCTGCGATTGACCGACGAGCCGTGTGAGAGATGTCCGCCGTGCAGGAGGCTGAGCCCCATCACGGTATCGCCGAGGTTCAACAATGCCTGATAAACGGCGTTGTTGGCGGGCGCGCCGGATAATGCCTGCACGTTGACGTAGATCTGGTCGGCGCTGAATCCATTGGCGGTGAAGGCTTCGGCGGCGCGGCGGCGCGCCAGCGACTCGGCTACGTCCGCGTATTCGACGCCTTTGTAGTAGCGCGGGTCGGCGTTGCGGCGATAGTCCGCTAACCGCCTCGGATAATCCAAAAGTTCCTGTTCAGACATCCAGCGTGTCTCTTCATTGGGATAGCCTTCAGCGTAGATGTTCTGAAAAGCGGAGCCAAGCGCTTCAGAGACCGCCAGCGGCGAGGTCGATTCGCTCGGGATCAGGATCAGCTTCCTCGCCTGCCTCTCCGCCTCGAGCTGCATCAGATCGTAAACGTCCCGGTCGAGTTTGGCGAGGCTGCCGCGAAACAAATAGTCGGACATGTCTTTTCGTCTCCTGGTTAAATAATCGCTGGTCGAATGGTCTGTCAGCCGTTTATCTTGTATGAGACTACAAGACGATTTGACTACCAGACCACAAGACTAATGGGAATTGTAGGACGGGAGCGGGGAAGGGTCAAGTGGAAAATAACATGTTAAAGGAGTTCATTGCCGGAAGCATGGGAGTTCGCAGTATGGTTTTACCAAAGTCGCTTGACAAACCGACAGCTTTGGAACGCGAATACTGCGAATGGGCGAATTTCGCCAATTTTCTTGAGTTTATT